>JAJYDD010000033.1 GCA_021777795.1 Pseudomonadota bacterium
GCCTGAGTGTTCGCCGGTTCCGCGCCCAATGCCGGGCGCGCAAACTGTCTCGTTTTCAGCTCTCGCCGAAGTTGGCGAGCAGCGCAAACTCTCGCTGATCGAGGAGCACGCTGGCGAGCCGACAGCCTACGCGCGATTGCTGGACGATGCGATGGCCGGCGACGGCGCGCTGTTCACGGCAGGCGGCGGCTGGGACAATCCGGGTCCGGCTCCGGCGCCGGAAACGCGCGGCTGATCGCCAGTTCAGCCGCGCGCCAGCAGTTTCACCATCGCATAGGCCGCCGTCAGGCGCGGGGCCTCCAGCCCCGCAAGGCGGCCCATCTCGATCACCGAACCGACCAGCGCCTCGATCTCCGGCGCGCGGCCGGCCTCAATGTCCTGCAACATCGAGGTCTTGTGCGCCCCGATCGCCTCGGCGCCGGCGATGCGCTTGTCGATCGACAGCCGGAACCTGATCCCGTGCGCTTCGCCGATGGCTTTCACCTCCGCCATCATTTCCGCGATCAGCGCCCGCGTGGGGGCGAAGCCGAGGATATCGGAAAGGGTCGCGCGGGTCAGTGCGCTGACCGGGTTCAGCGTCGCGTTGCCCCAGAGTTTCAGCCAGATTTCGGTGCGGATGTCGGCCGTCACCGGCGCCTTGAAGCCAGCGCGCTGCAACGCTTCCGCGAGCGCCGTCGCGCGCGGCGTCGCGGCGCCGTCCAACTCGCCGAGCGTGAAGCGCTCGCCCTCTATGTGGCGGATTACCCCCGGCGCGGCGATCTCGGCGGCGGGATAGACGACGCAGCCGATGAGGCGCGCGGCGGGAAGCGCTGCGGCGATGCGCCCGTCGGGATCGACGCTCGCCAGCCCGCGCCCCTCGTGGGGACCGCCGCTCTTCTGGAAATACCAGAACGGAATCCCGTTCTGCGCCGTCAGGATCGCGCTTTCGGGCGCCAGCGCGGAGGGAACCTCGGCGGCGATGTCGGCGACCTGATGCGCCTTGACCGCCAACACCACGCAATCCTGCGGGCCAAGGTCGGCGATGCGCTCGCACGCGCGCGGCCGCGCGACGATTTCCCTGGTCCCCTCGATGAGCTTCAGTCCGTGGTCGCGGATCGCGGCCAGATGCGCGCCGCGCGCCACCACCGACACCACCTCGCCGGCCTGGGCGAGCCGGGCGGCCAACAGCCCGCCGATGGCGCCGACGCCGATGATCGCTATGTGCATCGCTTCTCCCCGGGAACCGGCGCCGCGCCGGCCGGTTCGCTTTGGCATGAGGTTGCGGTTATGACTAGCCGTCCCAGGAGGTCCGCTATGCCGACCACGCCGCGCCGCGAGTCCAAGCCGGATGACGCCGCCAAAAAGCACGAGGACGAGGGCCTCGACGAGGCGCTCGAAGAAAGCTTTCCCGCCAGCGACCCGCCCGCCTCGACCGCTCCCGGCCACGGCGACGCCGAGGCCGAGACCGAGGCGCCGAAGCCCTCGACGCGCCGCTAATCGACGGGGCGGCGCAAGGCCTGCTCGACGAAATCGACGAAGGCGCGCGCCTTGGCGTTCGCCCGTCGTCCCGCCGGCAGGATCGCCCAAAGCTGCGAGGGCTCCAGGCTCCAATCCGCCAGCAGGATCTGGACGCGGCCGGCCGCGATCTCGCGCCCATAGCCCCATTCGCTGCCGATCGCGACCCCGAGGCCGGCGAGCACGGCTTCGCGCACGCCCTCGTGCGCCGTCATCCTCAGCCGGCCGCCGACCGTCACGCTCTCTCGCTCCTCGCCGCGGGCGAAACTCCAGGTCGTGGGAATGCCGGGTTGCAGGAAGGTCGGCGCCTCATGGCGCGCCAGATCGGCCGGCCGCAGCGGCGCGCCGAAGCGCGCGACATAGTCCGGCGAGGCGAGAACGAACCTGTTCGCCGTGCCGATGAGCCGGCCGTTGAAGGCGCTATCGACATGGGGGCCGAGCCGGAACGCCACATCGACCCCCTCGCCGATGAGATCGGTGGCGCGGTCGTCGAGCACGAGGTCGATGTCGAGATCGGGGTGGGCGTTCATGAAAGCCGGCAGGCGCGGCACGATCTGCAACCGCGCAAAGGTGACGGCGGCGGAGACGCAGAGCCGGCCGCTGAGCCCCGAGGCCGCCGCGCGCGCGGCGACCTCGGCGTCGTCGACCGCTTCCAGCGCCCGCCGCGCCCCTTCATAATAGCGCTGGCCGGCCTCGGTGACGGAGAGGCCGCGCGTGGTGCGCGCCAAGAGCTTGACGCCGAGCCGCGCCTCCAACCGCCGCACGATCTTGGAGACGCTGGGCTGGCCGACGCCGAGTTGGCGCGCCGCGTCTGAGAACGAGCCGGCGTCGACGACGCGCACCAAAGTCTGCATGGCCGAGAACGAGTCCATTCATGCCCGCGCGGAATAGTTCATATGGTCGCCCCCCGTCTACGCCCGCCGGCCGCGAGGGCGCAAATACACCCACATCCGAAGCGGATGGAGGGTTTCATGAATAGGCTCAAGGGCAAGGTCGCGATCGTCACCGGCGCCGGCAAGGGCATCGGCAGCGCCATCGCCAAGGCGCTGGCGGCCGAGGGCGCGGCGGTGCTGGTGAATTACGCAACCAGCAAGGCGGCGGCGGAAGCCACGGTCGAGGCCATCGTCGCGGCCGGCGGCGTCGCGGTCGCGGCCCAAGGCGACGTGAAGAAGGCGGCGGATGCGGACAACCTGTTCGTCGTCGCTCAGAAGACGCTGGGGACCGTCTCAGTGCTCATCAACAACGCCGCCATCGGCGCCTTCGCGCCGTTCGAGGCGACGACGGACGAGGACTACCACCGCATCTTCGACAACAATGTGCTGGCGACGATCCAGATGTCGAAGGCGGCGCTGCGGCATTTCCCAAAGGCGGGCGGCTCCATCGTCAATATCGGCACCATCTCCAGCCAGAACCCTGTGCCGATGACCAGTGTCTATTCCGCCAGCAAGGCGGCGATCGACACGCTGACCCTCAGCCTGGCGCGCGAGTTCGGCCCGCGCAACATTCGCGTCAATGTCGTCGCGCCCGGCTATACCGAGACCGACCAGACCAAGGGCCTCGGCGACAGCGATTTCGGCGCGGCGCTGCTCAACGGCGTGCCGCTACGCAAGGAACTCGCCCGGCCCGAGGAGATCGCGCCGAGCGTGGTGTTCCTGGCCTCCGACGACGCGGCGTGGGTGACGGGCGAGCGCATCAACGCCTCCGGCGGCGTGCGCTGAGCCAAGAAGTTGCGCGGGCGCGGCAAATCTGCTAGCGCCCGCCTCCTCACCCCGTGGGAGAGCGCCCGGTCGCCAGCCGGGATCGACGCTTGCACCACGATCTGCAACCTGGCGAGGCTGTGCGAGCCCCAAGCTCGCGCGGCCCCGCTTTATTTGGAGCAGCCTCATGGCGAAAAAAATCGCCGGCTATATCAAACTGCAAGTGCCGGCGGGCGCGGCCAATCCGTCGCCGCCCATCGGTCCCGCGCTCGGCCAGCGCGGCCTCAACATCATGGAATTCTGCAAGGCGTTCAACGCCCGCACGGCGCAACTCGAAAAGGGTTCGCCGATCCCGGTCGTCATCACCGCCTATCAGGACCGCTCCTTCACCTTCGAGATGCGGCAGCCGCCGGTCACCTTCTTCATCAAAAAAGCGGTCGGCCTGAAGATCGGCAAGAAGCCCGCCTCCGGCTCCAAGACGCCGGGCCGCGGCTTCGTCGGCAAGATCACGCGCGACCAGATCAAGGAAATCGCCGAAAAGAAGATCGTCGATCTCAATTGCGAGTCGATCGCCTCCGCGATGAAGATGATCGAAGGCTCCGCCCGGTCGATGGGCGTCGAGGTGGTGGAGTAAGTCATGGCTCACGTTGGAAAACGCATCAAGAAGGCCCGCGAGGCCGTCGACCGCGTCAAGACCTACGGCCTTGACGATGCGGTGAAGCTCGTCAAGTCGCTGGCTTCGGCCAAGTTCGACGAGACGGTGGAACTGTCCATCAATCTCGGCGTCGATCCCAAGCACGCCGACCAGATGGTGCGCGGCGTCGTCAACCTGCCCAACGGCACCGGCCGCACGCTGCGCGTCGCGGTGTTCGCGCGCGGGGCCAAGGCGGATGAGGCGCGCGCGGCCGGAGCCGACGTCGTCGGCGCCGAGGATCTGGTCGCTTCCGTCCAGGGCGGCACGATCGACTTCGACCGCTGCATCGCCACGCCCGACATGATGCCGCTCGTCGGCCGTCTCGGTAAGGTTTTGGGCCCGCGCGGCCTGATGCCGAACCCGAAGGTCGGCACGGTGACGACGGACGTCACGGCGGCGGTGAAGGCTTCCAAGGGCGGCGCTGTCGAGTTCCGCGCCGAGAAGGCCGGCATCGTCCAGGGCTCGGTCGGCAAGGCCTCCTTCGGCGAGGATCAACTGGCCGCCAACATCCGCGCCTTCTTCGACGCGGTGCAGAGGGCCAAGCCCACGGGCGCCAAGGGCACCTATCTTGAGAACGCCGCGATCTCCTCGACGATGGGGCCGGGCGTCAAGCTTGACCTGTCGACGGTTCAGACCGTCGCGCAAGTGGGCGCTTAACCTAACGTTCCGCGCCGCCTGAGGCGGCGCGGATCATCACATCAGTTCCAGAGTGTCGCGGGGCTCGCGCTCACCCGTTTTGTCCTCGATATCGAGCGTCCAGCCGCGAATGTGACACAATTCGAAGCTGATCGGCTCCTCCGGAGCCACGCGCAGCCGCTCCGGCGTGGCGACCGGCACGCCGCTGAATCCGCGCCCCGTCCACGCGATCTCGCCGAGCCAAATCTCCTCGACGCCGGGACCGCGCTCGCCGAGCGTCGGCCGCGCCCCGCCTTCGCCGACAACGACGCCCACGCGCACCCGCACATTCGCGCCCTGTCGCGATAGCCTGCCCCAAGTCGTCATAAACAGGTCTTGCGCTTCGCGGCTCGCTGTTGGCTCGCTTTTAGTGGCCGCGAAGACCTCTCTCGGCTGCCCCTCCGCCGAGGTTGCTGCATAAGCAGCGAACGCAAACGTAAACACTGGTATAGGCTTAGCCATCGCCCCCGCTCCGCCCCAGAACGCTCCCCTACACGGCTGCAACTTGCACGTGAACTAAATGTAGCGCAACGTGATTTTTGTGCTTTCGCCGTATTTTCGTCGCAGGAAAGCCATTTCCGGGCTCAAGCGTAAGGCAACCGTTGCGCAAAAACGGCACGCATCTCCACAGACTTCTGTTTTTCAACGATATAGCTTGGGCGCCGCCCAAGACTAGCGGCTTTGGCCAAGGCTATCGGCGCGCCAGCGCGCGCCGCATGGTCCCTGCGGGAACATGAACGAAGCGATCTCCGGCGACGAGGCAAAGGGCCGTCACGGCGTCCGCCGCGGCGAGACTTCCGCCGGTGAACTCGCCGAAGGCCGGCAGAATGAGCTGACGGCCGCGCATCACGAAACAGGGCAGCCGCAGACTGTCGTGCGCGGGGCCGCTGAGCCGCGCGGCGGGGTGAAGGTGGCCGGCGAGGATCGGCGGTCCCTCGGCGTCGTCGTCGCGCGGCAGATGGCGCAGTTCCAGGCCGTCGAGCGCGAAGGGTTCGTCCACTAGCTCCAGGCCGAGGCTCGCGGGCGGGGCGCCGGCGCTGGCGTCGTGATTGCCGGCGACCAGGGTGACGGCGAGATGCGCCCGCCGCCCCCGCCATGCCGCGACCTCACGCAAAGTCGCCTCGCGATAGGCGGCGCGGGCGTGAAAGAGATCGCCGAGCACAACGAGGCGGCGCGGCTGAAGCGCCTCGATGAGCGCGTCGAGCCGGGCGAGGTTTTCGCGCGTCGTGCCGGCGGGGACGGGCAGGCCGGCGGCGCGAAACGCCGCCGCCTTGCCCAGATGCACATCGGCGACGAACAGGACGCGGGTGTCCTCGCGCCAGACGGCGCGTTGCGGCAGCAGCGTCAGCCCGTTCCAGGCGAAGCTCTTCATCGCGCCGCCGCCTTCTCCAGCGCCGTTGCCATGCGCTCGACGCGCTCGGCGAAATCCTCGTTGCTGAGCTTCTCGCGAAACCCCTCGACTAGCAGCGGAAAGGCGAGCGGCGAACAGCGCTTCAGTGGCATGATGACGAGCTTTTTCCGCGCCATGCGGGTGAGGGTTTCGGCGATACGCCGCACGTCCAACTCCGCCTCCAGAACTTCCCGCTCGGCTTGGCGAATCAGGGCGTGGCCGGGATCGTACTTGCGGAACACGTCGTAGAACAGGCTCGACGAGGCCTGCAACTGGCGCGCGGTGCGCCGCGCCTGCGGATGGGCGGCCGGCGTTAGGCCCGAGATGCGGGCGATGTCGCGGAAACGCCGGCGCGACAGTTCGCCGGCGTTGAGGCTCGCCAGTATTTGCGCTTTCAGCGCGTCGAGGCCCAGCGCGGCGTCGAGCAGGGCCGGCAGTTGCGTCGCCCAATCGCGCTCGTCGGCCGAGATCGCCTCCAGGCCGTAATCGTTGACCGCCAGTGAGAACAGGCCCGGCGCAATCTCACCCGCCCGCCACGCGATGAGGCTGGCAAGCCCCAGATGCACATGGCGGCCGGCGAAGGGGTAGAGAAACAGATGCCAGCCGTCGCGGGTCTTCAGCGTCTCGGCGATCAGCGTTTGCGGCGTCGGCAGCGCTGACCAGCGCGCCTGCAATTCCAGCAGCGGCTTTGCGATGCGCATCTCCGGCCCCTCGAAGCGCCCCTCAGCCGCCGCGCCCATAAGTTCGACCATCGCGTCGCCCAGTGTGTCCGACAACGCCATGCGACCGCCGCCCCAGCGCGGCACCGTGGCGCGTCCGCCCTTGGCCGGGCGCACATAGGCCGTCTGATCGCGCAGGCGCACGAATTCGAGCAGCTTGCCGGCAAACCAGAACTTGTCGCCGGCCCGCAGCCGGGCGACGAAACTCTCCTCCACCGCGCCGAGCCGCGCGCCCGGCGGCGTCGGCCCATATTGCACGATCACCCCGGCGTCGGCGGTGATGGTGCCGATGTTGAAGCGGTGCAGCATCGCCAGCCGCCCGTTCGGCACGCGCCAGACGCCCTCCGCATCCGGCTCGACGCGCTTGAAATCGGGATAGACGGCGAGCGTCGGGCCGCCGTGGCGCACGAATTCCAGCGCCCAGCGCCAGTCTTGCTCGCTCAGCCGTTCATAGGCGACGGTGTCGCGCACTTCGGCGAACAGGTCCTCCGGCCGGAAGCCGCCGCCGAGCGCGATGGTGACGAGATGCTGGGCGAGCGCGTCGAGCGGCGCGTCGGGGCTCGTCTGACTCTCGATGCGGCCCTCGCGCACGGCTTTTTGCGCGGCGGCGGATTCGACCAGTTCCAGGCTGTGGCTCGGAACCAGCGTGATGCGCGAGGCGCGGCCCGGCGCGTGGCCGGAGCGGCCGGCGCGCTGCAACAGCCGCGCCACGCCCTTCGCCGAGCCGATCTGCAACACGCGCTCGACGGGCAGGAAATCGACGCCGAGATCGAGGCTCGACGTGCACACGACCGCCTTGAGAGCGCCCGACTTCAGCCCGTCTTCGACCCAGTCGCGCGTCGCGCGCTCCAGCGAGGCGTGGTGCAGGGCGATGATTCCGGCCCAATCGGGGCGGGCGTTGAGCAATTCCTTGTACCAGATCTCGGCCTGGCTGCGGGTGTTGGTGAAGACCAGCGTCGTCGCCGCCGTCTCGATCTCGGCGACGACCCTGGGCAGCATGGCGATGCCGAGATGGCCGCCCCAGGGGATGCGTTCGAGATCGCCCGGCGCCAGCGTGTCGATGACCAGCGTCTTGTCGAGTTTTCCGCGCACGATCAGCCCATCCCGGCTGGGGCCGAGCAGCGCACGCGCGGCGCCGTCGAGATCGCCGAGCGTCGCCGACAGGCCCCAAATCGGCGCATCAGGGCGCCAGCGGCGCAGCCGCGCCAGCGCCAGTTGCGTCTGCACGCCGCGCTTGTTGCCGAGCAACTCGTGCCATTCGTCGACCACGATCGCGTCGAGCGCGGAAAAGCGCGCCCGCGTGTCGGGGTGGGAGAGCATGAGGGTCAGGCTTTCGGGCGTGGTGACGAGCAACTCCGGCAGGCGCTTGCGCTGGGCGGCGCGGGTCTTGTCGTCGGTGTCGCCGGTGCGCAGGCCGACGCTTCCCGCCCCGATCTCGGCGAAGGCGGCGCCGAGCGTGCGGGCGGTGTCGGCGGCGAGCGCGCGCATCGGCGTGACCCAGAGGATGCGCAGCGTCGAGTCCCCGCTGGCGGGTCGCCGGCTCGCGAGCGAGGCGCCGAAGCCTACGGCGAGCGTTTTGCCGGCGCCGGTTGTCGCGTGCAGCAAGCCGCTGCGCCCGGCGCGCATCGCCGCCCAGACCTCGCGCTGGAACGCGAACGGCTTCCAGCCGCGCCGGTCGAAATAGGCGCGTAAGGTTGCATCTGTGCGGGGCGAAGGCGGGGCGGAAACGAACATCCGCTCCGCTTCTACGCCGCCCGGCCTGGCTTGCGCTAGCGGGCGCCGAAGCGCGCCTTGGCGGCCTCGGTGACGGGCGCGAACAAAGCGACGAGCGTGCCCTCGGGATCGCGAAACTGCGCGCAGCGATTGCCCCAGGGCATGGTCTTCGGTTCGAACACGACCTCGACCCTGTCTTTCAGCCGCGCGAATTCGGCGTCGACGTCGCCGACGCGCAATTCCAGCGTGGCGCTGCGGTTGGCGCCCGCCTCGGCGCTGTCTGCCTTGAACGCGGCGACGACCTCGACCGCGTTGAAGGCGAGCGTCGCGCCGGGCAGCACGATCTCGGCGAAGACGGGCGCGAGCCAGTCCGCGCGCGTCTGCGTGACCATTTCATAGAAGGCGACCATCGTCTTGATGTCGGCGACGGTGAGGCGGGTGGAGGCGAAGTTCATCGGTGAGCTCCCTGGTTGCAAACCGCTTTTGGCAGGGGCTTGCTGACAGCATGGTGTCAGCAGTAGCCTCGCGCCATGCGCCGCGCCGACCGCCTGTTCCAGATTTTGCAGATTCTGCGCCGCGCGCGCCGGCCGACGACCGCCCGCGCCCTCGCCGAGGAACTCGAAGTCTCGCCGCGCACCGTCTATCGTGACATCGCCGACTTGATGGCGCAGCGCACGCCGATTCAGGGCGAAGCGGGGATAGGCTATGTGCTCGGCCGCGATTTCGACATGCCGCCGCTGATGCTGACGCCGGACGAATTGGAGGCGGCGGCGCTCGGCGCGCAGTGGGTGGCTGAGAAGGGCGATGCGGGGCTGGCGGCCGCCGCGCGCGACCTCATCGCCAAGATCGTCGCCGTGACGCCGGAGCGGTTGCGCGCCTTCGTCCTGGAGCCGAGCGCCAGCGTCGCGCCGCCGTTCGCCCGCCCCGCCGAGGGCCTCGATCTCGTCGCCACCCGCGCGGCGATCCGGCGCGGTCTCAAGCTGCGCATCCGCTATCGCGACGAGGCCGGGCGTGACAGCGAGCGCATCGTCTGGCCGGTGATGATCGGCTATGTCGAGACGGCGCGGATGCTCGCGGCCTGGTGCGAGATGCGCGCGGATTTCCGCCATTTCCGCATCGACCGAATCCTGGCGGCGGAGTTTCTGGACTTGCGCTATCCCGCGCGGCCGGCGGAATTGCGCGCCCGCTGGCGGGCGCATCTGGCGGCTCAGTCGGCGGCGAAAAGCTCGGCGACCGCAAGTTCCAGCCCCGGCGGGTCGAGCTTCAGCAAGCCGTCGTAGAGGATGCGCGTCTCGATGAGCCCGCCCTCGGCGCGCTTCTGATGCGCGACGGAATGGTCGCGCGGGTCGATCGTCAGATAATGCATGACGCAGGGCAGCGAGAAATAGCCGATGAGCTTGCGGTGAACGTCGCGCCATTCGGTCGAAGGCGACAGCACCTCGACGACGATGACGGGCGAGGGAACTTCGCGCGCGTCGGGCGGCAGGCGCTCGCCGCAATAGACCAGCGCATCGGGCTGATAGGCGGTGCGGGCGGTGATGCGCACGGCGACGGAACCGAGGACAGCCTCGCAAGGAAGGCCCGCGCGGCGAACCGCTTCGCTCAAGGCGATGGATGTTGCGCCCTTCGCCCGAGCGTGGTCGAGCCGCTCCGGCGCCATCGCATAGGCGAGGCCGTCCTCGATCTCCCAGCGGCCCTCACGCGCCTCTGCGGCAGCGAGGAACTCATCGACGGTCATCGTCTTTTGCGCGGCATCCGACATGGCGTAAGCTTAACACTTGCGCCGAAACCTAGCTATGCCCGCCAAACCAGCGGTTGACCTTGGCCGCATAGGCGTCGAATTCTTGCGGGTGCAGGCGGCGCAGCATCGCTTCTTCGGTCGGCATCACCACGAGATCGTTGATGAGGTAGAAGCCGAGCGGCGCGCCGACGACGGCGGCCATCAGGCCAAAACTCCACGGCGCGAAGACCTGCACATAGAGGCCGAGCGCCGACCACAGCAGGAATTGCGCAAACGCCAGCGAATAAGTGGGATGGCGAGACCAGCCATAGGGGCCGGTCGTCACCAAGGCCCCCGACTTCACATAGGCGCGCGCGTCGCCGCCGCGACCATCGAGATGGCCGATGGTCAGCGTCTTGCCGAAATAGCAGGCCAGGATCAAAGCCAGCAGCGCGAAGGTCGGGATCGAGACGATCGCCCCCCGCGTCAACGCCTGCCGCCATACCGGCGCGATGCCGACGAGGCACCAGGCGGAAAACGCGAGGTCGATGACGAAGGTCGGCGCGACCTTGAAGCGCCTAGGCTTCGCGCCGGCTTCCGTCCCGCCGGGCTCGTCGAAGATCGGATGCTGGAACGCTGACGACATGAAGGCCTCCGCCTTTCATATTCGTCTGCGCGGGTAAATATTCCCCTCCGCGACGCCCGACTTTCAAACTGGGCCGCGCAAGCTTACCTCAAGGCTATGAACCTCATCGCAGCGCGCCCGGAAGGCCTCTATTGCGAGGCTGGCGATTTCTACATCGACCCCTGGCGGCCGGTGGACCGCGCCGTCATCACCCACGGCCACGCCGATCACGCGCGTTATGGCTCCAAGACCTATCTCTGCCATGCCGACAGCGCGCCCATCCTGCGCCGTCGCCTCGGCGACATCGACGTGCGGGGCGTCGCTTATGGCGAGATTGTCGAACGCGACGGGGTGCGCGTCTCGCTGCATCCGGCCGGGCATATCCTGGGCTCGGCCCAGGTGCGCGTCGAGCACAAGGGCGAGGTCTGGGTCGCCTCGGGCGATTACAATATCGAGCCCGATGGAACCTGCGCCGCCTTCGAACCGGTGCGCTGCCACGGCTTCATCACCGAATCCACCTTTGGCCTGCCGATCTACCGCTGGCGGCCTCAAGCCGAGGTCGCCGCCGAGATCAACGCCTGGTGGCGGGCGAACGCCGAGGCCGGCCGCGCCAGCGTCATCTACGCCTATTCGCTCGGCAAGGCGCAGCGCGTGCTGGCGCTGGTCGATCCCGCCATCGGCCCCCTCGTCGCCCACGGCGCCGTCGAGCCGATGAACGCAATCTATCGCAGCCGCGGCGTCGCCTTGCCGGCGACGATCTCGCCGGAGGGCATGGAGAAAGCCGCGCTTCGCCGCGCGCTGGTGCTGGCGCCGCCCTCGGCGGCGGGCTCGCCGTGGCTGCGGCGCTTCCCCGATTACGCCGACGCCTTCGCCAGCGGCTGGATGCAGGTGCGCGGCCAGCGGCGGCGGCGCGGAATCGATCGCGGCTTCGTGCTGTCCGATCACGCCGATTGGCAGGGCTTGTTGTCGGCCATCTCGGCGACAGGCGCCTCGCGCGTGCTGGCCACCCACGGCTCGGCCGCGACGCTGGCGCGCTATCTCGGAGAGCGCGGCCTCGACGCCGGAATCGTGCAAGCCGAATATGGCGAGGAGGAGGGCGAGGCGGCATGAGAGCCTTCGCCGCCCTCTATCGCGACCTCGACGCCGCGACCTCGACGCGCCACAAGACCGAGGCGCTGAAGGCCTATCTCAAACCGGCGCTCGCCGAGCCCGCGCGCTGGGCCGGCGCGGCGTGGGTCGTCTATCTGCTGGCGGGCGGCAAGCGCAAGCAGATGATCCCGACCCGCCTGTTGCGCCGGCTCGCGCTGGAGACGACGGGCCTGCCGGAATGGCTTGTCGAGGAGAGCTACCAGAACGTCGGCGACCTCGCCGAGACGTTGGCGCTGCTGCTGCCGCCGGCCGGCGCCGCCGAGAACGTCGCGCTTGAGACCTGGATGGACGAGCGCCTGCCGGCCTTGCGCGCGCTCGACGAGGAGGCGCGCTATGCGACCCTCTCCGGCTATGTCGCGACGATGGCGCAGGAGGACCGGCTCGTCTTCTTCAAGCTGACCACGGGCGCGCTGCGCGTCGGCGTCGCGCGCGGGCAGGTGGTGCAGGCTTTGGCCGAGGCGACGGGGCTCGATGCGCCGATCATCGCCGAGCGGCTGATGGGCTACACGCAGGCCGGGCGATCCGTCACGGCCGAGGATTTCGGCGCGCTGGTGGCGCCGCAGACGGCGACGCCGGCCGCCGGCGGGCGGCCCTATCCGTTCTTCCTCGCCCATCAACTCGTGGCGCCCGTCGAGGACCTGGCGGCCAAGCTGGGGCCGCCGCAGGGCTGGATCGCGGAATGGAAATTCGACGGCATCCGCGCCCAACTGCTGACGCGCGGCGGCCAATGGCGGCTATGGTCGCGCGGCGAGGAACTGATCGCCGAGGCGTTCCCGGATTTGGCCTCGGTGGCGAAGGCTTTGCCGGACGGCACGGCGCTCGATGGCGAAATCGTCGTCGCGCGGGAAGGGGCGGGCGTCGCGGGCATAGAGCCGTTCGCCAAGTTACAACAGCGGCTCAACCGCAAGGCGATCACCGACAGGTTTTTGGCGGAATTGCCGGTCGCCTTCATCGCCTATGACCTTCTGGAGGAGAATGGCGCGGATCTGCGCGCCCTGCCGCAGATCGAGCGCCGCTCGCGGCTGGAGCGGATCGTTGCGAGGGCCCGCGCGCGCGCCTTGCGGCTGAGCCCGCGCGTCGAGGCGGCGGACTGGCCGGGGCTGGCGGCGACGCGCGCCGAGGCGCGGGCCATCGGCGCCGAGGGGCTGATGCTGAAGGGCCGCGAGGCGCCCTATGGAGCCGGGCGCAAGCGCAGCGGGCCGGGCGAGCGCGACCTCTGGTGGAAGTGGAAGCTCGACCCGATGGCGGTCGACGCCGTGCTGATCTACGCCCAGCGCGGCCACGGCCGGCGCGCCAGCGTCTATAGCGACTACACTTTCGCCGTCTGGAGCGGGCCGCAGGACGAGGCGGGGCGCGTGCTCGTCCCCTTCGCCAAGGCCTATTCCGGTCTCACCGACGCGGAGATGGCCGAGGTCGACGCCATCATCCGCCGCACGACGGTCGAGAGTTTCGGCCCGGTGCGCAGCGTGACGCCGACGCTGGTGTTCGAACTCGGCTTCGAGGGCATCGCGCTATCGAAGCGCCACAAGAGCGGCGTTGCGACGCGCTTTCCGCGCATGTTGCGCTGGCGGCGCGACAAGCCGGCGGCGGAAGCCGACACCCTGGCGGATTTGCAGGCGCTGCTGCCCGTCAGCCCCGCCGTCTGACCAGCGCCCGCTCCAGCGCCGCCGCGAACGCCTCGACATCCGCAGCGTCAGAGGCCCAGCCGAGGCTGATGCGGATCGCCCCGGCGGCCAGTGCGGGCGCAACCCCCATTGCGGCCAGCACATGCGACGGCGCCACCTTGCCCGACGAGCACGCCGAGCCCGACGAGGCGGCGATTCCATCGAGATCGAGCCGCATCAGCAGCGTCGCCGCCGTCAGCCCCGGAACGGCGAAGGCGAAGGTGTTGGGCAGGCGCGGGGCGTCTTGCGCGAAAACGACGGCGTCGGGCGCCAGCGCCCTGAGCCGCGCTTCGCAGCCGTCACGCAGCGCCGCCAGCCGCGTCGCTTCCTCCGCGAGTCCCGACGCGGCCCCCAGCGCGGCGGCGCCGAAGCCGGCGATGGCGGCGACATTCTCAGTGCCGGCGCGTCGCCCGCGCTCCTGCCCGCCGCCGCGCAGCAGCGGCTCCGCATGCAGCCCCTCGCGCAAGGCGATGAAGGCGCCGGCGCCCTTGGGGCCGCCGAATTTATGCGCCGACAGCAGCAACGCGTCGGCGCCCGTTTCGCCGAGCGGCAGCCGCCCGGCGACCTGCGCGGCGTCGCAGATGAGGAGGCCGCCGCGGGCGTGCACAATCTCGGCCGCCTGCGCCACCGGCTGCAACACGCCGGTCTCGTTGTTGGCGCCCTGCAAGGCGACCAGCGCCGGCGCGCCGTCGTCGAGCTGCCGCGCCAGGGCTTCGAGGTCGAGCCGCCCGTCCGGCCCGACCGGGGCGATTTCGGCGCCGGGAAAGCGGTGGCCGCCGAGCACGCACGGATGCTCGACCGCGCTGACGATCAACCGCCACAGCGGCGCGACGTCGGGCGCCGACACCCCAGGCGCCAGCGCCAGATTGGCCGCCTCCGTGCCGCCCGCCGTGAACACGACGTCGCGGGAGGAGGCGCCCGCGAGCGCCGAGACCTGCCGCCGCGCCTCCTCGACGAGGGCGCGCGCGGCGCGGCCCTCGAAGTGGATCGAGGACGGATTGCCGATCTGGTCGAGCGCCGAGATCATCGCCGCCCTCGCCTGCGGCCGCAGCGGCGCGGTGGCGTTGTAATCGAGATAGTGGCGCATATATAAGCCAATGGTTGGCGGCTGCGCTGTTTTTCCTTGCAGTCGCAGGGGGACGGCGGCTATGAGGCCCGACCCGATCCCGCGTTTCCCCGCGAAGGTTTAAGCGCGCGCAGCGTCCGCCGCAAGCGGCTGCGGCCTCGGCGCCAGACAGGGAGACGTCGTCCGCCTGTTTGGAGCCGCGATGCCCGAAGTCTTTTTCAACGGTCCGGCCGGCCGCCTGGAAGGCCGGTTTCACCCCGCAAAACAGCGCGGCGCGCCGATCGCCGTCGTCCTGCACCCGCACCCTCAGTTCGGGGGGACGATGAACAACCAGATCGTCTATTCCACCTATTACAGCTTCGCCGAACGCGGCTTCTCGGTGCTGCGCTTCAACTTTCGCGGCGTCGGGCGCAGCCAGGGCGCGTTCGACCACGGGCAGGGCGAATTGTCGGATGCGGCCTCCGCGCTCGACTGGGCGCAGACGATCAACCCCGAGGCCCGCGCCTGCTGGATCGCCGGCGTCTCTTTCGGCTCCTGGATCGGCATGCAGTTGCTCATGCGTCGCCCGGAGATCGAGGGCTTCATCTCGATCGCGCCGCCCGCCAATCGCTTCGATTTCTCGTTCCTCGCGCCCTGTCCCTCCTCGGGCCTGTTCGTTCACGGCGACAAGGATCGCGTCGCGCCGTTGAAGGAAGTTCAGGGGCTGATCGAGAAGCTGAAGACGCAGAAAGGCATCGTCATCGAACATGCGGTGATCGCCAACGCCAACCATTTCTTCGAGGATTGCATCGAGGACTTGCAGGAGACGGTCGGCGGCTATCTCGACCGGCGGCTCGGCATGCCGCGTCACACGCCGACCCCGGCCAAGAGGGATCGCGTCAAGCCCCCCGCGCCGACGCCGCAGGAATGAGCGCAGTCGTCACGACGAGCGAGGAACTCGCCGAGGCCTGCGCGCGGATGGCGCAGCATCCTTTTGTCACCGTCGACACCGAGTTCCATCGCGAGACGACATTCTGGCCGATCCTGTGCCTGGTCCAACTCGCCAGCGACGAGGAGGCGATCGCGATCGACGCGCTCGCCCCCGGCATCGATCTGTCTCCGGTCTTCGCGCTGATGGCCAACCGCGACGTGGTGAAGGTGTTCCACGCCGCGCGGCAGGACGTCGAGATTTTCTGGAAGCTCGCCGGCATCGTGCCGGCGCCGATGTTCGACACCCAGGTCGCGGCGATGGTGTGCGGCTATGGCGAGCAAGTCGCCTATAGCGAGTTGGCGCGCTCCCTGGCCCACGCGCATGTCGATAAGTCCTCCCGCTTCACCGACTGGCAGCGCCGTCCGCTGGCGCAGGCGCAGATCGATTACGCCATCGGCGACGTCACTCATCTGCGCGAGGTCTATCGCGCCCTCGCCGCCAAGCTCGCCGCCACCGGCCGGCGCGAATGGCTCGAAGACGAGATGAAGGTGCTGACCTCGGCGGAAACCTACGAGCAGCATCCCGAACGCGCCTGGGAGCGCTTCCAGGGCCGCGCCCGCAAGCCGCGCGACCTCGCGGTGCTGATGGAACTCTGCGCCTGGCGCGAGGCGGAGGCGCAGTCGCGCGACGTCCCCCGCGCCCGGGTGCTGAAAGACGACGCGCTGATGGAGATCGCCTTCGCCGCGCCGCGCACGATGACGGAACTGGGCGCCCTGCGCGCTGCCCCGCGCGGCCTGGAACGCTCGCGCGCCGGCGAGGAGGTTCTGGCCGCCATCGCGCGCGGACTGGCGCGTGACCCCAAGTTGCTCCCCAAGATCGAGCGCGAACGGCGCGGCGGCGGCGGCGCGGCGATCGTCGAACTGCTCAAGGTGCTGTTGCGGCAGGCGAGCGAGGAGAGCGGCGTCGCCGCGCGGATGATCGCCACCACCGACGATCTCGAAGCCATCGCCCGCAGCGACCGCGCCGCCGTGCCGGCGCTCCAGGGCTGGCGGCGCAAGCTGTTCGGCGCGCGGGCGCTGGAACTCAAGCATGGCCGGCTGGCGCTCACCGTCGAGCACGGCAAGGTCGTCATGCTCGAATGGCAGGAGGCCGAGGAGGCACCGGAAGCGCAACAGGCGGTCGAGACGCAAGAGGTCTGAACGCAAGAGGCCTGACGGCCTTACGCCTTGGCGATCCGCGCCGGCGCGGTCGCGCGCGGATCCTCGCCGATCAACCGGGCGAGCCATCCGAACCGGCTCATCGCCACCGCCAGTGCCAGCGACAGCGGCAAGGCGAC
>JAJYDD010000499.1 GCA_021777795.1 Pseudomonadota bacterium
GCGTTGCAGGCGATGATCGCCGAAGAGGGCGGCAATTTCGAGCTTCAGCCGTGGGACTGGCGCTATTACGCCGAGAAGCGCCGGCAGTCGCTCTATGATTTCGACGAGGGCGCGATCCGCGCCCATCTGCCGCTCGACAATGTGCTGGCCGCCGCCTTCGATGTCGCGGGCCGCCTCTTCGGGCTAACGTTCGAGGAGCGTTCGGACGTCGACCTGCCGCATCCGGACGCCCGCGCGTGGGAGGCCAAGGACGCGGGCGGGCGCCATGTCGCGCTGTTCATCGGCGATTTTTTCGCAAGGCCCGAGAAGCGCAGCGGCGCCTGGATGTCGGCGTTCCGCGATCAGCACCGGCTTGATGGCGAGGTCACGCCCATCGTCGTCAACGTGCTCAACGCCGCGCGCGGGGCCAAGGGCGAGCCGGCGCTGCTCAGTCACGAGGAGGCGCGCACCCTGTTCCACGAATTCGGCCACGGCCTGCACGGCATGTTGTCGGACGTGACCTATCCCTATCTATCGGGAACCAGTGTCGCGCGCGATTTCGTCGAATTGCCGAGCCAGCTTTACGAGCATTGGCTCGACCGGCCGGAGGTGCTGTCGCGCTTCGCCCGCCATTACCAGACCGGCGCGCCGATCCCCGACGAACTCGTCGCCCGCATGACGCGCGCCAAGGCGCATGGACAGGCGCACGCGACCGTCGAATTCCTCGCCTCCGCCTTCACCGACATGAAAGCGCATGGTCTCGCGGACGCCGCCGCCATCGACGTCAGCGCCTTGGAAGCGCGGGAACTGGCGGCCCTCGGCATGCCGGCGGCCATCGTGCCGCGCCACGCCGCGCCGCATTTCCAGCACATCTTCTCCGGCGGCGGCTATGCGGCGGGCTATTACAGCTATCTGTGGTCGGAGGTGCTCGACGCCGACGCCTTCGAGGCTTTCGTCGAGAGCGGCGACGTGTTCGATCCCGCGCTCGCCGGGCGGCTGCGCAAATTCATCTACGCCGCCGGCGGCGCGCGCGCGCCGGATGAGCTTTACGCCGCCTTCCGCGGCAGGGCGCCGGACCCGGCCGCGCTGCTGAGGAAGCGCGGGCTCGCCTGACGGCATAGAACGATCGCCCCAAGCAAAACGGGGCTTTGAGCGTCCTGGCGCGCCTTATGCTTTACGGATTTGGGAACGAGCGGGTTCCGGCCGGGTTCACGCATGGCGAAATGCGCGGCCCGGCGCATGGCTCGCCCTCCGTGGGCTTAAGGAAAACCAACGCATGTTCATTCGCTACGGCTACGAGATGACCGTCGAATGCGCGGCGCCCACGGCGTTCGTGTGCCAGCTCGACGTTCATCCCGCGCAGGCCTCGGCGGTGCGCGCCGAGACGCCGTTCTTGACGAATCCGCATGTCGATTCCTGGCTCTATTTCGATGTGTTCGCCAACCGCTGCCGCCGTTTTCTCGCGCCGGCGGGGCAGTTCACTTTCGCCCATTCCGGCGTGGTCGAGACCTCGGATGCGCCCGACCCCGTGGCGTTGGAGGCGCAGGAGGCGCCGCCGCCGCTGCTGCCCGACGATACGCTGGTCTATCTCGTCGGCAGCCGCTACGTCGAAACCGACAAGCTGAGCCAGATCGCCTGGGATCTGTTCGGGACCGTGAGACCCGGCTGGTCGCGGGTGCAGGCGATCTGCGACTTCGTCCACAACCACATCACCTTCGGCTACCAGAACGCCCGCGCGACCCGCACCGCCTACGAGGCTTACATCGAGCGCGTCGGCGTCTGCCGGGATTTCGCGCATCTGGCGGTGGCGTTCTGTCGCTGCATGAACATTCCCGCCCGCTACGCCAACGGCTATCTCGGCGACATCGGCGTTCCCCCGGACCCGGCGCCGATGGACTTCAACGCCTGGTTCGAGGTTTTTCTCGGCGGGCGCTGGTACACGTTCGACGCGCGCCACAACATGCCCAGGATCGGGCGCATCCTGATCGCGCGCGGCCGCGACGCGGCCGATATTCCGCTCGTCAATTCCTTCGGGCCGCATGTGCTGAAATCGTTCCGGGTCTGGACCGAAGAAGTCGCCGACGCTGGCATTGCGGCGCCGCCGTTCTCATCCTTCGCCCAAGCCTCCGCTGTCGCTTGAGGCGAAACGGGCCGGCGCGTTTTTGTTCGCGTGAATCAAGGGATCGCTAAAGATCCCACCCGGCCCAGTGCGCGATCTCGCCGACGATGCCGCGCCGGAACAGCAGCACGCAGGCCACAAACACCGCGCCCTGGATCACCGTCACCCACTCGCCGTATTGGGCGAGATAGTTCTGCATCGAGACGACCACGACGGCGCCTACCACGGGCCCATAGAGCGTGCCCATGCCGCCGAGCAGGGTCATCAGCACCACCTCGCCCGACATCTGGAAGCCGACGTCGCTGAGCGAGGCGTTCTGCACGACGATGGCCTTGGTCGCCCCGGCCAGCCCCGCCAGGGCTGCAGATAGCGTGAAGGCGGTCAGTTTGTAGAGCGGCACGCGATAGCCGAGCGAAATCGTGCGCGGCTCGTTCTCGCGGATCGCCTTCAGGATCTCGCCGAAGGGTGAATTGACCGTGCGATAGACGATGAAGAAGCCGATCAGGAAGACGATGGCGACGAAGACGTAAAGCTGCATTGTCTTGGAGAGATCGAGCAGGCCCAGCACATGACCCTGCGGCACCGACTGGATGCCGTCCTCGCCATGCGTGAACGGCGCCTCGACGCAGAAGAAATAGACCATCTGCGACAGGGCCACCGTAATCATCGCGAAATAGATGCCCTTGCTGCGGATCGCCAGCGCGCCGGAGACGAGGCCCAGGATCGCCGCCACCACGACGCCGCTCAAAATCGACAGCAGCGGATCGAGGCCCCAGACTTTCGCGGCATGGGCCGAAACATAGCTCGCCATGCCCAGAAACATCGCATGGCCGAAGGAGAGCAGGCCGACATAGCCGATCAGCAGATTGAACGCGCAGGCGAACAACGCGATGCAAAGCATCTCCATGACGAAGAACGGATAGGCGAAGAAGGGCGCTGCGACGATCAGCGCGACCATCAACGCGCCGGCGATGGCGTAATCGCGCCCCTGATGCTGCGCGCGGGCTGGCGAGGCGGCGACGGCGGTCACGCCACACGTCCGAACAGGCCGGAAGGCCGGATGATGAGCACGATGGCCATGATGACGAACACGACGGTGTTGGAGGCTTCGGGATAGATGACTTTGGTCAGGCCCTCGATGACGCCGAGCGCAAAGCCGGTGAGGATCGAGCCGAGAATCGAGCCCATGCCGCCGATCACCACCACGGCGAACACGACCGCGATGATGTCGGCGCCCATGCCGGGCCGCACCTGATAGATGGGCGCCGCCAGCACGCCGGCGAGCGCGGCGAGCGCGACGCCAAAGCCGTAGGTCGCCGTAATCATCAAGGGGACGTTGATACCGAACGCTCGCACCAGCGTCGGGT
>JAJYDD010000500.1 GCA_021777795.1 Pseudomonadota bacterium
GCGCGGCGGCGCGAGGTCGGCCGCTGGCCGAGGCTCCGGCGGCTCCAAAGCTTTAACGGCGTCGGGCGCAGGCTTGGACGCTTCGGGCGCAGGCTTGGGCGCTTCGGGCGCAGGCTTGGGCGCTTCGGGCGCAGGCTTGGGCGCCTCGGGCGCCGGCTTGGACGCCTCGGGCGCCGGCTTGGACGCTTCGGGTCTGGCCTCGGCGACCGGCCTTGCGGCCTCCGGACGCGGCGTCGGCAGCGGGCGAACGCGCGGCGGCTCGGGCGTTATGTCGGGCGCGACCGACGCGGCTTCGGCCGACGGGACCGCAGGCGGCGCGGGCTCGACGGCGCGCATCGTGGCGCGGCGCGGCGCGGCTACAGCGGGAGCGGCAGGCCGAGCGGCCGGCTCGACCATAGGCTCGGCCGGGGGCGCCGCCTTGGTGGTTTCGCGCGCGGCGCCGTTGCGCTGAATCTGCGGCTCTATGACGAGATCGTTGGGACCGCCGATCATCAATAAATGTTCGATATTGTCCCGCCTTACGATGACGAGCTGACGTTGCCCATCAAGCGGGAACACATCCACCACGCCCAATCGCGGCGCACGGTTGCGCGACGCGCCCGGCGCGCGCAGGCGATGCGCGAACGCGACCCGGTAAATGCCATAAAGCACGCCCACGATCACGACGAACGCCACCACGCCGATCAGCGCTTGAAGCGCGCGGCTGTCGCCGGAAACAAAATTGCTTAACGCCTGCCACATAGCCACGCCTTAACCCAACGCTGCGCCGCACAAACCGCAAGAGCGCCTGCCCGGGGTTGGGAACCCCGCGTAAAGCGCGTTTAAGTTCAAAAGGTGGTATCAAATAGGGCGGCCCAAGAAAACCCGAGATTGTCATGTTCGTCCAGCGAAAAACACGGTCCGGAAAGGTCGTGACCGCATGATTGCTAAACTCGACGACCCGAAGCATGGTTAAGGGCCCCGAGACTCGGTGATTCTGTCCGCTTCCCGAGCGGCGCAAGCAAGGCGATCCGCGCGCATGACGTCCCTGTCCTCGACGCCTGCCAGCAAGGGCTTCGAACGAGTCGCCCGTCCGGGGCTGGCGACGCTGATGCTGCTTTCGGTGGTGCTCTCGGCGGCGGCGCTGGTGTTCGTGCCGGGCGAGTTCGGCCGCCGCGCGGTTTCCTTCACCATTGCGACGCTGGCGATCGTCGGCGTGTTCTCGATCCTCATGTACGCCTTTGGCCTGGCGCGCTTCATCAGCCGGGCGAGCGAATTCGACCTGGCGCGCGCCATCGCCGATTCGAGCGAGGAAGGCATGGTCGTCACCGGCGGCCCCTCGCGGGTGCTTTACGCCAATGACGCCTATCGCAAGCTGTCGGGCGCGCGCGGCGCCGAAGCGCAGAGCGTAGAGCGGCTGTTCGCCGGCGCGCCGGAAACCTCGGAGGCGATCTACCGGCTCGCCCAGGCGGCGCGCGCCGGGCGTTCGGCGGTTGAGGAATTGCGCCTGGCGCCGCCGCTCTCCGGCCCCGGCGAGGCGGCTTGGTATCGCGTGCGCGTGAGGGCGCTCAGCGGCCCGGCGCAGGGCCAGGCGGCGCTTTGGTCGGTCAGCGACGTCACCAACGACCGCGACCGCCACGAGACCTTCTTCCAGGATCTCCAGCACGCCATCGACTATCTCGACCACGCCCCGGCCGGCTTCTTCTCGGCCGAGGCCGACGGCGCCATCGCTTATATGAACGCCACGCTCGCCACCTGGCTCGACTACGACATCGCCGAGTTCACGCCGGGACAGATGACGCTCTCCGATATCGTCGCTGGCGACGGCGCGGCGCTGCTCGACGTGGTTGCCGGCTCCGCTGGCGAGGTCAAGACCGTCGACATTATGGTCGATCTCAAGCGCCGCCACGGCGTCGCCAAGCCCGCCCGGCTCATCCATCGCGTCTCTTTCGGGCCGGACGGCGTCGCCGATCCCTCGCGCACCCTGGTGCTGGAGACGACCGCCAACGCGAATACGGCTCTGAGCAGCGAGGCGGCGGAAGCGCGCTTCGCGCGCATGTTCAACACCACGCCGCTGCCGCTGGCGACCCTCGGGGCGGACGGCAAGGTGCGTCGCGCCAACGGCGCCTTCGCCCGCCTCGCTCCCGCAGCGATGCGCGGAGGCGACGCCACGCTCTACGGCGCCGTGGCCGAGCGCGAACATGCGGCCTTGAAGGCCGCCATCGCCGCCGCGGCGCAAGGCAAGGCCGACATCGCGCCGGTGGACGCCACCGTCGAGGGCAAGGAGCAGCGCGCCGTGCGCTTCTTCATCTCGCCGGCCGAGACCGGCGACGGCGCCAACGTCATCGCGCTCGACACCACCGAGCAGAAGACGTTGCAGGAGAATTTCGCCCAGAGCCAGAAGATGCAGGCCATCGGCCAGCTCGCCGGCGGCGTCGCGCATGATTTCAACAATGTGCTGACGGCGATCATCGGCTATTCCGACCTGCTGCTCGTCAATCACCGGCCGACCGATCCGTCGTTCCAGGACATCATGCAGATCCGGCAGAACGCCAATCGCGCGGCGGGTCTGGTGCGCCAGTTGCTCGCCTTCTCGCGCCGGCAGACGCTGCGCCCGCAGGTGCTGCAACTGGCCGACGTGCTGTCGGAATTGCAGATGATGCTGCGGCGACTGGTCGGCGAGAAGATCGAGCTGGAGGTTTCGCACGGGCGCGACCTGTGGCTGGTCAAGGCCGATCTCAACCAGTTCGAGCAGGTGGTGGTCAATCTCGTCGTCAACGCGCGCGACGCGATGAACGGCGGCGGCCGAATCGTTCTGCGCACGCGCAACGTCAGCGCCGCCGACTGCGCCGCCTTCAACGAGAAATCTCTGATTCCAGCCGAATATGTGCTGGTCGAGGTGCAGGACACCGGCCACGGCATTCCGCCCGAGGTGCGCGACAAGATCTTCGAGCCGTTCTTCACCACCAAGGAGGTCGGCAAGGGCACCGGCCTCGGGCTGTCGATGGTCTATGGCATCGTCAAGCAGACCGGCGGCTACATATTCTGCGTCAGCGAGCCCGGAGAGGGCGCGACTTTCCGCGTTCTGCTGCCGCGCCACATCGCCGAACCGGTCGTCGAGACGCTGAAGAAGGTGGAGGCCAACAAGCCCGCCGCCGATCTCACCGGGCGGGGCGCGATCCTGCTGGTCGAGGATGAGGAGGCGGTGCGCGCCTTCGCGTCCCGCGCGCTGGTCTCGCGCGGCTACACGGTGCTGGAGGCCGAGAACGGCGCCGAGGCGCTGCGGGTTGTCGAGGAGGCGGAGGGCAAGATCGACCTCATCGTCTCCGACGTCATCATGCCGGAGATGGACGGGCCGTCGATGCTGACGGAATTGCGCAAGCGCAAGGTGATGGCGAAGGTGATCTTCGTCTCCGGCTACGCCGACGACGCCTTCGCCCGCAACCTGCCCGAGGGGCTCGAATTCCAGTT
>JAJYDD010000501.1 GCA_021777795.1 Pseudomonadota bacterium
CGACGCGCCGATTCGGGCGTCCGAGGGCATGAGGGGCGGATTGCATGAAGACCATTGCGCTTGTCACCCAAAAAGGCGGCGCCGGCAAAAGCACGCTGGCTTCGTCGCTGGCGGTCGCGGCCCTAGAGGCCGGCGAGCGCGTCTGTCTCATCGACATGGACCCGCAGGCGACGCTGACCGTGTGGGGCAAGACGCGCGCCGAGGCCGACCTTCCCGTCGTCGCGGCGAGCCCCGCCAAGCTGCCGGCGGTGCTAAAGACGCTCGCCGACAAGGGCGTGACGATGGCGTTCATCGACACCCCGGGCGCGGAGGGCGCGGCGTCCTCGGCGGCGATGGCGGCGGCGCAGCTTTGCGTGATCCCGTCGCGCCCGACCGCCTTCGATCTCTGGGCCAGCGCCAACACCCGCAAGGCCTTGAAGGACATGCGGGGCGATTACGTGTTCGTGCTCAACCAATGCCCGCCGGCGCAGCAGAGCGCCCGCGTCGAGGAGGGCATGGCGGCCTTGGAGGCGATGGGCGGGCTGCTGTCGCCGCTGGTGCTGGCGCGCGTCGATTACCAGGAGGCGGCGCGTCGCGGCTGGGGCGTCACCGAGTTCAACCCGCACGGCGCGGCGGCGGGGGAGATGCGGGCGCTGTGGGCCTCGCTGAAGAAGCGGCTCGCCAAGGGCGCAAAGCCCGCCAAAAAAGCGGCCTGATCGCGTTGCGCGGGACCGGCGTCCCGTGAGACAAGGCGGGCCTTTACGGAGGCCCGTATGCGCTGGATCGCCGCCGCCATTCTCGTCTGCGCCAGCGCCGCGAGCGCCGAAACGCCGGTCGAGCGCGGCCAATATCTCGCCACCATTTCCGGCTGCAAGGATTGCCACACGCCGGGCGGCATGCTCGGCCAGCCCGACGTGAAGCGTTGGCTCGGCGGCTCCGACGTCGGCTTCGGCGATCCCGCCTCGGGCGTCTGGATCGGCGGCAATCTGACGCCGGACAAGGAAACCGGCCTTGGCAAGTGGACGACGGATCAGATCGTCGCCGCCCTGACCAAGGGCGTCCGGCCTGACGGGCGCAAGCTCTCCGAGATCATGCCTTGGCCGGCGCTGTCGCATCTGAGCCCCGACGACGCGCGCGCCATCGCCGCCTATCTGCAAAGCCTGCCGCCGGTGCATAACGCCGTGCCCGGCCCGTTCAAGGTCGGGCAGACGCCGAGCGTTCCCTATGTCTCGGTCGTGATGCCGACCGCGCAATACATGGGCCTGCCGCGACCGAAATAGGCTCAATCGCCGGTGCGGGTGCGGATCATCTGGCCGCCGCGCGCAATCGTCAGATCCCATGTGCGCTGGCGCTGGGCGGTCGCGGCGACCAAGGCGCGGGTGTCGGCGATCGGCGTTCCGTTGACCTCCATGATGACGTCGCCCTTTTGCAGGCCGAATTGCGCGGCCTGGGAATCGGCGGCGACGTCGGCGACCACAACCCCCTGGCTTGCGCCCAGCGCGGCGGCGTCGAGCGACAGTTCCGCGACGACCGCTGGCGAGAGGTTTTCGACCTCGGCGCCCTGCAATGGCGAGCGGCCTTTCAGCCGCACTTCGTCGCGCGGCGTCGTCTCCGGCGGGGCTTCGAGCTTCAGCGGCAAAATCACGCGCTTGGCGCCGCGCGCCACCGTCAGCGTGGCGAGGCCGCCGATGGGCTTGACGCCGATGCGGAAGCCGACGCTGCCGGAATCGTCGACGGGATGGCCATCGACGGCGACGATCACGTCGCCGGGGACGAGCCCGGCCTTGGCCGCCGGCGCGCCGGGCTCGACGCTGGCGACGACCGCGCCGACCGGCCGGTCGAGCCCCAGCGAATCGGCAATGTCCTTGCTCACGTCCTGCAATTTGGCCCCCAGATAGGGCCGCTTGACGACGTGGCCGCCGGCCTTGGCGGTGGCGAGGACGCTCTTGACCATATCGACGGGAATGGCGAAGCCGATGCCCATGCTGCCGCCGGAGCGCGAATAGATCGCCGAATTGACGCCGACGAGCCGGCCCCAGGTGTCGACCAGCGCGCCGCCGGAATTGCCGGGGTTGATGGCCGCGTCGGTCTGAATGAAGAACCCGTAGTCGTTGATGCCGATGTCGGTGCGCGCCAGCGCCGACACGATGCCCTGCGTCACGCTCTGGCCGACGCCGAAGGGATTGCCGAGCGCGATGACGAAATCGCCGACCTCTATCGCGTCGGAATCGCCGAGCGCGATGGCCGGAAGCGGGGCGTCGCCCTTGATCTTGAGCACCGCCAGATCGGTGCGGGGATCGTCGAGCACGATGGTCGCCGGATATTCGCGCTTGTCGGCGAGCGCGACCTTCACGTCAGTCATGCCGGCGATGACGTGGTGGTTGGTGACGATGAGGCCGCTGGCGTCGACGATGACGCCGGAGCCCAGCGACTGGGCGACGCGCTTGCTCTGCCGGTCGTCGGGCTCGCCGAAGAAATGGCGGAAGAACGGATCGTCGAACATCGGGTTGCGCGGCATGGTCTCGACGCGCGAGGCGTAGACGTTGACGACCGAGGGCCTGACCTTCGCCACGACCGGCGCGAAGGACAGATGCACCTCGGCGGGGCTCGTCGGCACGACGCGATCTTCGGCCCGCGCCCCGACGGCGGTGAGCAGCACAATGGCCAAGCACAAGCGCAGCAAGCAAGCCTCCGTGGTTTCGCCTCCTATAGGCCGCCCAAGGCCGCCCGCCAACGCGCGCCGCGTCGATTTAATGTCGGCGGCCTCTTGCGCCTTGCCGCCGATGCGCCAATGTGAACGGCGCAGGATCGACGCCAGAGGGCGAGCTTGCGGTTTTTGGGAGGCTCTCGATGAGCAATACGCAAGGCGCTTACGATGGCGGTCCGCAAGGCGGGCCGTGGACGAAGGCGCGGGGAGGCACGCGCTGGACAGCGGTCGAACTGATCGCGATGGTCCTCGGCTTCATGGTGTTCTGGCCGATCGGGCTGGCGATCCTCGGCTTCAAATACTGGCAATACAAGACCGGCGGCTCCGACCTTCAGACGGTCGCCACGGGCGCCTTCCGCAACGCGCGCTCGGCGATGGGCGGCTTCCAGGCCAGCGGCCCCGGTCAATGGGCGCGCCAGAACTGGACGCATGGCTTCGCTTCCTCCACCG
This sequence comes from Pseudomonadota bacterium, assembly GCA_021777795.1. GTDB lineage: Bacteria > Pseudomonadota > Alphaproteobacteria > Rhizobiales > Beijerinckiaceae > Roseiarcus. The sequence goes on from JAJYDD010000501.1 coordinate 3,137, forward strand.
GCAACGCCGCTTTCGACGCCTGGAAGAGCGGCGAGATCGCCCGCCTCGAAGCCGAGCGCCACCGTCTGGAAGACGCGCATCGCGAATTCTCGGAATGGCTGGAGACCGTGCGCAAGGCCAAGGACCGCGAGGAATTCGACCGCTTCATGAACGAGCGTCGCGGCGGGCGGGCCTAAAGGATTGGCCGCGGCCGGCGCTGTTGGTCATAGAACAGCGCCAGCCGCGGGCTTATGCGCGGATTGAGAATGCGCAGCCGCGGGCCGATCTGCTCGAACAGGCCGGCGCGTTTCAGCGCCGTCCAGGTGCGG
>JAJYDD010000502.1 GCA_021777795.1 Pseudomonadota bacterium
GCGCACGATGCCCGTCAAGTCGCCCTTGAGCAGCGTTACCCCGGCGCTCTCCATCGCGACATCCGCGCCCGTGCCCATGGCGATCCCGACATCGGCGGCGGCCAGCGCCGGCGCGTCGTTGACGCCGTCTCCCGCCATGGCGACCACCTTGCCCGCCGCCTTCCGGCGCTGAACCACCGCGCTCTTCTGGTCCGGCAGCACTTCCGCCTCGACCTCGTCGATGCCGAGCTTCCGGGCCACGGCTTTCGCCGTCGTCCAATTGTCGCCGGTCAGCATCACCACCTTGACGCCGGCCTCCGTGAGCGCCGCCAAGGCCGCCGGGGTGGTCGCCTTGACCGGATCGGCGATGGCCAGGACGCCGCCGAGCCGGCCATCGATGGCGACGAAGATCGCCGTCGCCCCGTCGGCGCGCAGTTGATCCGCCTTCCTGGCGAGGCTTTCCGTCGCCACGCCCTTCTCCTCAAGGAACCGCGCATTGCCGATCAGCACCTTTTTGCCGTCGACCGTCCCCAGCGCGCCGCGCCCCGTCGGCGAGTCGAAATCGGCGACCGGCGCGAGATTCAGCCCGCGCGCCTCCGCTGAGGTCACGATCGCGCGCGCCAGCGGATGTTCGCTCGCCCGCTCGACGCTGGCGGCGAGACGAAGAACCTCGGATTCGTCAAACCCCTGGGCTGGCGCAATTGCTGTCACCGCCGGCTTGCCTTCGGTCAGCGTCCCGGTCTTGTCGATGACCAGCGTATCGACCTTCTCCATCCGCTCCAGCGCTTCGGCGTTCTTGATCAAAACGCCGGCCCGGGCGCCGCGGCCGACGCCGACCATGATCGACATCGGCGTCGCCAGGCCAAGTGCGCAGGGACAGGCGATGATCAGCACCGCCACCGCGGCGATCAGGCCATAGGAAAAGCGCGGCTCGGGGCCGAAAATCGACCAGGCGGCGAAGGCAAGAGCCGCGACGCCGATCACCGCCGGGACGAACCAGCCGGAGACCTCGTCGGCCAGGCGCTGGATCGGCGCCCGGCTCCTCTGCGCTTCCGCGACGAGCTGGACGATCCGCGCCAGCATGGTGTCGCGGCCGACTTTTTCGGCCTGAACGACAAGACCGCCGCTCTGATTGATCGTGCCGCCGATGACGTGAGCGCCGGCCTCCTTGGTGACAGGCATGGATTCGCCGGTCACCATCGATTCGTCGACGGCGCTGCGGCCCTCGATAACGACCGAATCGACCGGAACTTTTTCGCCCGGCCTGACCCGCAGGCGATCGCCGACCACGACGCTCTCAAGCCCGACTTCTTCGTCGCCGCCGTCGTTCTTGAGGCGCCGCGCCGTCTTCGGCGCGAGGTCGAGCAGGGCGCGGATCGCGCCGCTTGTCGTTTCGCGCGCCCTGAGTTCCAGCACCTGGCCGAGCAAAACGAGGACGGTGATCACCGACGCCGCTTCGAAATAGACCGCGACCGCGCCCTCGGCGTCGCGAAAGGCCGCCGGAAAGGCTTGCGGCGCCACGGTGGCGACGACGCTATAGACCCAGGCTATGCCCGTGCCCATGGCGATCAGGGTGAACATGTTGAGCCTGCGGGTCAGAACGGATCGCCAGCCGCGCAGGAGCAACGGCCAGCCCGCCCAAAGCACGACCGGCGTGGCGAGAACGAACTGGATCCAGTTCGAGGCCGGATGACCCAGGGCCATTTTGAGCCCGGTGACATGCCCGCCCATTTCGAGGGCCAGAACGGGGAGCGCGATGACGAGGCCGATCCAGAACCGGCGCGTCATGTCCTTGAGTTCGGCGCTGGGGCCGGTTGCCGCCGTGGCGACGACGGGCTCCAGCGTCATGCCGCAGATCGGGCAGTTTCCGGGACCGGCCTGCCGGATTTCCGGGTGCATGGGGCAGGTGTAGATCGTTCCCTCGACAACCGCCGCTCCGGCTTGTGGTTTCGGGGCGAGTTTCGCGTAACGCGCCGGCTCGGCGACGAATTTTTCGCAGCAGCCTGTCGAGCAGAAATGATAGGTCGCCCCCGCGAATTCCGCGTGATGGGCCGTTTTCGCCGGATCGACCGTCATACCGCAGACGGGATCCTTGACGGCGGCGCCCGTGGCGTCCGCCGTCGTCGGCATGTGCTGATGAGCGTGATGCGCAGGCGAGTCATGGCTGTGTTCGCCGTGAGTATGGTCATGATGGTCGTGGTTCATTGCTCGGCTCCACAATTCGGAATGTCGGCGCGGCAAACGGGCGCGCGTCGGCTGTCGATGGGTCGGCCGGTCAGTTGCGAAGGTTGTCCGCGCGAGAATGGCGCCGCGCTCTGCGCGCTTCGGCGGCGGCGAAATAGGCGGACATGTCGAAAATCCCTCGATCCGAACGACTGACGGCGCGCCGGGAAGGCCGGCGTCGTCACAAGTTCAACTCCGGAGAATCGGCGGATCGAGCAGGGAGTTTGGATCGACGTCGGCGAACGCCAGTGGCGGCGCCACATGGAGGCGGCTTCCGCCGCCGTTTGGCCATGGCAACGCATGATTGGCGGCGATCACGCAAGGTGAAGCACAGCATCCGCAGTCCAGGCCTGGCGCACAGCCGCAAGCGCGATGGCGCGGGCAGACTCCATCGAAAGAAACGGCGACGGCTTGCAAATGATGGATGGTGGCGCCAGGCGCCGGCTGTGTCTTGACGTTCGATTGGATCGCCCAGTTGCGCGTCGCAACCTCTGTGGTCGTCTCGGCCGCCGCGCCAGCCATGGAATGGGCAAGGCGGTGGTGGCCGGGGTGAGCAAAAGCCGCGGTCGACCCAAGCGTCATCATGGTCGCGCATAGCGCGGCCACAATCCAAAACGCGAAGGCGACGACTCGCCGATTCAAGACCCACCTCCATGCCGAAGCGCTCAATGCGACGCCGGATGCGACGAATACATTGAACGAAGAAACGAAATCGCGGTCCATCCAATATGGTTCTATACGCCTTGAATTACCAGGGCATGTATGACGCAGGTCAAATCGATAATACATTCTATTATTCATAGGTATAAATATGAATTCTCGGTCTGACGATTAACCCGCATTTCTCACCAGCTATAGCGTCGCGGTGAGTTTTTGAGGCGACCTTGGCCGTTGGCATCGGCGCGGACGACGAGGTCTGTGGCGCGAGAAGCGCGGCAGGCTTGTCGATTTGGGTTGGGTTTCGTGGTTCTCCATCTCGCCGCGCGCGCAATAGAGGCCTTCATAGAGCGCGCGGGCGCGCCATCCGCGCCAAAGGCACGCCATGACATCCAAAAACGCTCTTTCTCGTGCTTACAATATGCTGACAAAGCGCCGTCTTGCGAGCATTGTCAGCAAAAACGGCCCCGAAGGGCCGTTTTTAACTGCTTGATTTTCTTGAGATTTTTTGGAGCGGGCGAAGGGATTCGAACCCTCGACCCCAACCTTGGCAAGGTTGTGCTCTACCCCTGAGCTACACCCGC
>JAJYDD010000034.1 GCA_021777795.1 Pseudomonadota bacterium
GAGGCAAGACCATCGAACTCCAAGGCGTCATCTTGGAGTTTTTGAACAAGGCTATCGAGGCCCGCGAGGCGCAATCGGCGCAACTGGATTCGATACGCGCGCTCGAAACAGAAATTGCTCGCCTTAAAGCATGGGACGGCGAGAAACAGAATTATGAACTGAAACAACTTTGGCGCGGGGGAATGGCTTATATGTTGAAGCCAGACGCTCGCGGCGCCGAACCACCTCATTGGCTTTGTCCAAATTGCTTCAGCGAAGGCAAGAAGCGTTTTTTCCAGCCGAGCGGGCCGGCCTCGTACGAGTGCGTGATCTGCAAATCTCGTATTGTCGTATCCGTCCATGCAAAGCCAGAATGGCTTTAGGACATTTCCCACACAATCGCCCCGCGTTCCTTCCCGCGAACCGCGATCTTCCCCCGTTTTGCCTGCATCCTCAGCGCATGGATAAGCCTCGCCGCTACCGACTTCGCCAGTACCTTGTCGCCAGCGTGCAGCCCCTTCGCCTTGAGGATATGCGTCACGAGCGCCCGCGTGTTCATCGGTCCCTGTGAGGCCAGCGCGGCCTTGCAAATCGCCACAAGCTCGCCCCTTGCGAACAGCCGGTGAATATCCGTGTACGCTTTCGTCGCGTCCCGATCCCCGCTCGCCTCGAATATCGAGATCACCGCATTGATATGGGCGAGATCGGCTCGGGCTTGCGCTAGGCGCGATTCGTAGTTCGCTATCGCCGCCTCTACCTCGGCACGCTTCGCTGTCAACGTCGTGACTGTTCGGATTTCGGTCATGCCCGATCATAACGGATATCCCGAAGTTTGGGGCTCACTTTCGGATTTTCCGTAGGTGAGCTTGCTACCTAATACCGGGATAATCGAAGGCGTTGAGCGCGGCGACCAATTTGGGGATCACCAGACCCTCGCGGTACATGGCGACGATGACGGTGTAGACGGGCAGGTCCGCGTCGGCGACCGGCGGGCTCGGCCGCGAGGCGTCGGCGGCGATGGCGCAGGCGATGCGCAGAAAAATCGTCGCCGAGAACAGCAGCCACAGCAGCAGCGACGAAACCGCCCGCTCCACCGCCGGCGTGGCGAGCGCGAGCGCGATCATGGCGAGCCCGAAGCTGGCGGCGGCGACAGTCTGCGTCACGCTCATCTCGCCGTGCGCGCTAAAGGCGGGATCGAGCCGCTCCAGATGCGTCGAGGCGCGCGCCGCGATCTCCTGCCCGCGCTCGACGCGCACCAGCGCGCCGAGCCGGCGCGGCGAAGTGATGGCCAGGCCCGAGGGGCTGCGGCCCTCATCGGCCATGTCGATCAGCAGCCGCAAAGCCTCGCCGCGCGGCGCGGCGATGGCGCGATAAGGCGCGGCGAGACGCCCCAGATAGACGAGCCCGGCGTTGAGCGCGCGCGCCGGCGATACGGCGTTGTCGAGCGGGGCGCCGCCTATATGGAACGGCGCGCCGAGCCGGTCGGCGAGCGCACGATAGAAGAACTCCTCCTGCGCCAGCCCCTCGCCGAGCAACGCCATGTCCGGCGAGACGCCGACCGCTTGCGCGATTTCGCCCGCGCGCAGCAGCGCATCCATCGGCGCGCCATAGGCGGCCAGAAACGCGATCTCGCGCGGCGGCGTCGGCGGCGCCAGCGTCGCGAACCCCTCGATGATCGTATGATGTTTGATTTGCATCGCCCCGAAACGCATCTTTGCGTAAATCGTGACGCATGTCATTAACCGTTACGTAACACTTGCTATGAATCTGCGGATAATTTCGGCGCAGGTTGCGTTATGTTGCTTTTGCGATGCGCAAGGCGGTGGTTTCAGCCCGCGAGGGCCGCGAAATCGGCGTTGGCGCCGCAGATCAGCACGCCGACGCGCTCGCCTTGGGCAGGCCGGCAGCCGCCGCTCAGCAGCGCCGCATAGGCCGCCGCCCCGCCGGGCTCGGCGACGAGGTTGAAATCGCGCCACAGCTTGCGCTGCGCGGCGCGAATCGCGTCGTCGTCAACCAACACGACGCGCTCGACGGCCTCTCGGCAGATGTCGAAATTGAGCGCCCCCACCCGGCGCGCGCCGAGCGAATCGGCGGCGAGCGACTTGACCTCGACATCGACCGGCCGGCCCGCCTCCAAAGCCGCGTGCAGCGCCCGCGAGCCGCTGGGCTCGACGCCGATCACCCGCGTGCGCCCCGCAAACCACGCCGCGACCCCCGAGATCAGCCCGCCGCCGCCGACCGCGACCAGCGCCACGTCGAGCCGCGGCAGGCCGAGCGCGGCCAGATCCCGCTCCCATTCGAGCCCGACCGTCCCCTGCCCCGCCACGGTCTGCGGCGAATCATAGGCGTGGACGGCGAGCGCGCCGCTCTCGGCGACATAGGCGTCGCACAAAGCCAGCGCGTCGAAATAAGTGCGCCCCTCGACATGGATGTCGGCGCCGTAGCTGCGGATCTTCTCGATCTTCACCGGCGCCGCGATGTCAGGCACGAACACTTTGGCAGGCAGGCCGAGCTTTTGGGCGGCACAGGCGACCGCCGCGCCGTGGTTGCCGCCCGAGGCCGCCGCCACGCCCGCCGCCGGGACGGAGCGGCCGAGGAGATTGTTGAAGGCGCCGCGCGGCTTGAACGAACCCGTATGTTGCAGGCCTTCGAGCTTCAGCGAGACCCCGTCGGCCTCCATCAGCGGCGTGCGCCGGATATGCGGCGCGATGCGCGCGTGGGCGCTTTCGATGTCGTCGCACTTCATGCCTTGGCCTCCACCGGCGCCACATCGACGGAGACCTCCATATCGTGGCCGCCATAGGAGAGAACGACGCCATCGACCGGCGGCACGTCGCCGTAATCGCGCCCGCGCGCCAGCACGATATGGTCGTCGCCCTCGGGGATGGCGTTGGTGGGGTCGAGCCCGAGCCAGCCGAAGGAGGGGCCGCACCACACCGCGACCCAAGCGTGCGAGGCGTCGGCGCCGACAAGGCGCGGCTTGCCCGGCGGCGGGAAGGTGCGGATGTAGCCGCTCACATAAAGCGCCGGCAGGCCGAGGCCGCGTAAGCCCGAAATCATCACATGGGCGAAATCCTGGCACACGCCGCGCCGCGCCGCGAAAGCCTCGGCGGGCGTCGTCGAGACTTCGGTCGCAGCGGAATCGTAAGTGAAATCGGCGTGGACGCGCTTGGAAAGCTCGGCGGCGGCCTCATAGACCGGGCGCTTGGGCGCAAAGCTCTCGCGCGCATAGGCGGTCGCGGCCGAAAACAGCGCCACCCGCCGGCTCGGATAAAGCGCGAGCGCGGGGCTGTCGGGGTCGAGCGATTCGGACGCGGCGGCGAGCGCGGCCGTCGCCTCCCACGGCGGCGTCAGCGCCGCGATGGGCGGCGCCGCGCGCGCGACCTCGACGCGAAAGCTCGACGTGATCGACATTTGCCGGTGCGGCGTCTCGATGCGCAGCCGCGCGACGCGGTTGGCGAAGGCGTCCGCGTGCTCGACGAAATCGCTAGGGGTCGGGCGCACCTCGACCTTGTAGCGGCTGACGACCTGGCCGGGCTCCTCGCGCGGACGCAGCCGCAGCACGCAATCGTTGACGACGACCGGCGCGGCATATTCGTAACGCGTGATATGGGTGACGTCGTAGATCATCCCAGACCCATGACCTTCTCGGCCCGCGCCGAGGCGCCGTGCAGGAAATAGCGACGCCCGATCGCCTCGGCGAGCTGGGCGATCTGGTTCTCGATCGCCAATATGCCGGCGTCCTCCAGTTCGTAGGCGATCTCCGAAGTCAGTTCGGCGCTGAGGCGGGTCGCTAGCCGCAAGGGCTCCTCAGGGATCCCATCCTGGCGCAGCACCGGCAGCGCGGCGATATGTTCGGCGATGCGCTCGGTCTGGAAGGCGACGGAGCGCGGGTTGTAGGGATCGAGAAGCGTCAGGTCGCGCACCGGCCCCAGCGCCACGCCGATCAGCGTGCGCGAATGATAGGTGATCTGCGAATCGATGAGATCGAGCGTCACGTCGAGATCGTGCTCGGTCGCCTTCTGATGCGCGAACTGGCGCGCGATCCGGCAGGTGTTGATGCCGCGCTCGATGCGCCGGCCGAGTTCGTAGAAGCGCCAGCCCGCGCCGCGATTGAAGTTCTCGTCGAATAGCCCCGCGAGCGCGGCGATCGAATTGAGCTGCTCGTCGATGCAATCGAGGATCTGCGCATCGCTCAGCGGCCCCTCGGGCAGTTCCGCCAGCGCCGACTTCAGCCGGCCGATCAGCGTCCATGTCTGATGGGTCAGGCGCTCGCGGATGACGGAGGCGGCGTGGCTGGCGGAATTAGCGAGCGACAGCGCCGAGCCCCGGTTCTCAACCGCGCGCAGCGCCGCTTCCGCCGGACGCGCGGTTTTGGGCTCCAAAGCCGGCTTCGAATCTGCGGGACGCGGCGCCTTGGCCTCGGCTTCGATGGCGCCCCAGGCGACGAGCAGCGCTTTCAGGCCGTCGAAGGCGCCGCGCGCGCCCGTCGCCGGCGCCTCGGGATCGACGGCGCGGGCGCTGAGGCAGCGCACGACGCGCAAGGTCGCCTCAGTGCGTTCGAGATAGCGGCCGAACCAGAACAGGTTGTCGGCCGCCCGGCTCGGCAGATTGCCAAGCAGGCGGGCGATATGCGGCCGCTCGCGGCTCGGCAGCAGCGAGGAGGTTACGACCGGCTTGTCGCCGAGCACCCACACATCGACCGATTCCACCCCCTGCCCCATCGACACGGCGCGCGCGTCCGGCTTGTCAGAGACGCGGGCGAAGCCGCCGGGCATCACCTTCCAGCCGTCGGGCGTCGCCGCCGCATAGACGCGCAGCACGAAAGGGCGCGGCACAAGCTTTCCATTCTCCCAGCGCGGCATGGTGGACAGGCGCACCACCTCCTGGCCGACGTAATCGAGCCCGCGCTCGGCGATGGCGCCCTTCAACGCCGCCCGTTCCGCCTCGCCAAGCTCGGCGCCGAGCGCGACGCGCCGCTTGTCCAACCCGCGCGCCCCGTCGCCGAAAGCGCTGGCGATCGAGATCTGATCGAGGTTTTCGAGCACGCGCTCGCGCGCGCCCGATTGGCCGCACCACCAGGTCGCGATATTGGGCATTTTCAGCGGCTCGCCGATCAGCCGCTGCGCCAGGCGCGGCAGGAAGGCCAGCATCGCGCGCGATTCGATGAAGCCGGAGCCCGGCAGGTTCTCGACCACGACGCCGCTCGAACGGATCGCATCGATGAGGCCGGGCACGCCGAGCCGCGAGGCGGAATTGAGTTCCGTCGGGTCGATCCATTCGGAATCGACCTGCCGCCAGATCACGTCGGCGCGCTTGAGGCCGGCGATGGTGCGCACATAGGCGCGCCGGCCCTCGCCGACGACGAGATCGTCGCCTTCGACCAGCAGGAAGCCGAGATAGCGGGCGAGATAGGCGTGCTCGAAATAGGTCTCGCTATAGGGGCCGGGCGTCAGGATGCAGATGCGCGGCTCCGCCCGGTCGCCGCTGCCCTTCATGCCGGCGCGCAGATCGCGGAAGAACGGCGCGACGCGCTCGACGTTCATCTCCCTGTAGATGTCGGGGAAGGCCTGCGAGACGACGAGCCGGTTCTCGAGCGCGTAGCCGGAGCCGGAGGGCGCCTGCGTGCGGTCGCCCAGCACCCACCAGCGCCCGTCCGGCCCACGGCCGATGTCGGCGGCGTAAAGCCGGAGCCAGCGCCCGCCCGGCGGCTTGACGCCGCGCATGGCGGCGATGAAATCGGGCGAGCCGGTCAGCGCGGCGGCCGGCAATGCGCCCTCGGCGATCAGCTTGCCCTCGCCATAGACATCGGCGAGCACGCGCTCGATGAGTTCGGCGCGCTGGGCGACGCCGGTCTCGATCTGGCGCCATTCCTCCGTCGAGATCAGCAGCGGCAGGCGCCCGATCGGCCACACCCGCTCCGAGGTCTCGCCGTGCACCCGGTAGGACATGCCGCGATTGCGCACGCGCCGGTCGGCGGCGGCGAAGCGTTCGGCGACCGTTTCGGGCGGCGACATCGCCAGCCGCCGCAGCAGCGCCGTCCACGGCTCGCGTCGGGCGCCGTCGGGGCCGATGAACTCGTCGGGAATTCCCGGCAGCGGCGCATAGTCTTTCGTCCACCCCGCGACCTGTGCGTCGGCCTGGGCGGATGCGGAAACGGTGCGGGCGATGGCGGGCAAATCGATCTCGCGTCTGTCAGGGGCGCCGCAATATGAGGGCAAGCGTCGCCCAACGCCAGACGCCGCAGAAGTTTTCCCGCTCGACAAGCGGGCGTCGGCCCCGCCATATTGAAACGGATACGACGCACGGAGACTTTCATGGTTCGGCTGATCCTGGCGCTGCTGCTGGCTTTCGGCTTCCTGGCGCCCGCCCGCGCCGACGACAAGGTGATCGTGTTCGCCGCCGCCAGCCTCAAAACGGCGCTCGACGCGGCGGCTTCCGCCTATCACAAGGGCGGCGGCGCCGAGGTCTCGCTGAGCTATGGCGGCTCGCTCGGGCTCGCCCGCCAGCTTGTGGCCGGCGCGCCGGCGGACGTCTTCATTTCCGCCGACGAGCCTTCGATGGACGCGGCCGTCAAGGGCGGCGCGATCAAAACCGGCTCCCGCGCCGATTTCCTGCGCAACCACCTCGTCGTGGTCGCGCCGAAGGGCGCCAAGCTCGACAAGCTCGACCTCACGCCCGCAGCCTTGGCCAGCGCGCTCGGGGCGAGCAAGCTCGCCACCGGCGAGGTCAAGACCGTGCCGGTTGGCCGCTACGCCAGGGAATCGCTGACTAGCCTCGGCCTGTGGGCGACGGCGGAGCCGAGGCTGGCGATGACCGACAACGTGCGCGCGGCGCTGGAATTCGTGGCGCGCGGCGAGGCGGCGCTCGGCGTCGTGTACGCCACGGACGCCGGCGCCGAGCCGCGCGTCAAGATCGTCGCCCGCCTGCCCGATTCCTCGCACAAGCCCATCGTCTATCCGCTGGCGCTGGCGGCCTCGTCGAACAACCCGGCCGCGCCGCCTTTCGTCGCCTTCCTGCGCTCGACGGCGGCGGCCTCGATCTTCGAGGCCCAGGGCTTCGAGGTCATCAAATAACTACGGCTGGGATCCGCAGGTCTCGACGATGGCGCCGATGCGACGGCGCTCCTCGCCGCTGATCTCATGCGCCGCAAGCCGGCCGGCGAGCCCCGCCGCCGAGGCGCCGCGCACCACGCAGGCGCAAGCGCGCTCGCATGCCTCGATCCCGCCGCCGGCCTCGACGCAGGCCGGCCGGCAGGTTTTTTCATAGGCTTGCGCCGACAGCCGGTCCGCATAGCCGCTGAGATGCAGGGCCGAATACAACAGCCCGAGCAGGATCGGCTGATGGATGAGATAGACCGCCAGACTGTGCCGGCCGGCCAAGGCGAGGCCTCGCAGCGGCGCGAGCCGCGCCTTCCAGGCCGGCGGTCGCGGCGCCAACTGCGCCGACCCCAGGCCCACGAGAACCACGCCGCCCCAGGGCATGAGCGGGCGCCAGTCGAGCGTCGCGGGATCTTGCGTGTTGAGCCCGAGCCAGAGGAGCCAGGGCGGATTGAAGGCCGGCGCCGCATAGACCAGCGGCAGTGCGATCATCGCGCCGCCCAGGACGAGCGCCGCCCAGGGCAAGCGCCGGGCTAGGAACGGCAGAGCCAGAAGGCTGGCGACGAAAAGGCAATGCAATATGCCGAACAGGATCGGCTCGCGCGGCGCGACGGCGTAAGTCGCAGCACTCACCAACGCCGCCGCCGCGCCGATGCGCAGCATCCGCCGCCAATAGCCGCGAGCGCGAAACCCGCCGGCATGGGCCAGCGCCAGCGACAGGCCCGCCAGCGACAGGAACGCGCCGCCGATCAGCGCCGAAGCCAGCCGCATCGGCGCCGTGTACGGCGTCAGCGGATCGACGGCGCCGAAATAGGCGAGATCCCAGGTGAAATGGTAGCCGGCCATCGCCGCGAGCGCGAGCCCGCGCGCGACATCGACGGCATCGAGACGCCCGGCCTGCCTCATGCGAAAATAGCAGGCGCCAGTTCAATCTCGCGCTCGAATTCGACCGGGCCGGTCATCAGCACATGGCTGTCGTCCGCCCGCCAGTCTATCGTCAACGCCCCGCCGGGCAGTTCAATCGCCGCCTCCCGCCCCGAGAGCCCGCGCCGGCTCGCCGCCACCAGCGTCGCGCAGGCGGCCGAACCGCAAGCGAGCGTCGCCCCGACGCCGCGCTCCCACACCTTCAGCCGGATGCGCCCCGGCGTCAGGATTTGCGCGAACGAGATGTTGGCCTTGTCGGGAAACAGCGGATGGCGCTCCAACGGCGGCCCCACCTTCGCAAGGTGGATCGCATCGAGATCGGCGACGAAGAACACCGCGTGCGGGTTGCCCATGCTCACCAGCCCCGCCGGCCCGAAAGCCTCGGCGCCGGGAATGTCGAGCGCCACGGTGTCGGCTTCCCGCGCCAAAGGGATGTCGCGCCAGCCCAGCAAGGGCGGCCCCATATCGACGCGATAGGTCCATTCCGCCAGCCGCTCGCAGGCGATAAGGCCGCGCGCGGTCTCCACCGTCAGCCGCTCCGCGCCCGTCTCTCGGGCGAGCCGGTCGGCGACGCAGCGCGTGCCGTTGCCGCAGGCGCCGGCGAGGCTGCCGTCGTTGTTGTATATCAGCACATAGGACAATGTGCCGGGCGCGCGCGCGGGCGTCAGGACCATCATCTGGTCGTAGTCGAGGCCGGGCGCGCGATGGATCGCGCGCGCCTCCTCGGGCGACGGAACCGGGCTTCCGTCGCTGAGGTCGAGCACCAGGATCTTGTTGCCGGCGCCGTTCATCCGCGCGACGCGCCGGCCGGCCAGGGGGGAAGTCATGCGCGCGGCTCTAGCGTGCGGGCCGCGCGCTGTCGATGGCGCTTACGCGAAAGCCGCGTAATCCATGCCGGCGAGGTCTTCGAGGAGGCCGGGGCCGCTCGGGCGCCAGCCGAGGCGCTCTTGCGTCCACGCGCTGGAGGCCGGCATGTCCATGCTGAGGAAATGGCCGAGCCAGCCGTAATGCTCCACCGCCTCTTGCGGCGTCAGCGAGCGGACGGGGACGCCCAGGCCGCTTCCGATGGAGGCGGCGATGTCCTTGGCCGCGATTCCCTCCTCGTCGACCGCGTGGAAGCGCTCGCCCGCCCGGCCTTGCTCGACCGCCAGCTTATAGAGCCTGGCGACGTCGCCGATATGGGCGGCCGGCCAGCGGTTGAGCCCGTCGCCGATATAGCCGGCCAGACCCTTCTGCTTGGAGACCATCACATAGGGCGAAACCAGGCCCTGCTTGCGGGTGTCGTGGACCTGCGGCAGACGCACGACTACGACCTTGACGCCGGCCGCCGCCGCCTCCAGCCCCGCGAGTTCAGAGGCGACGCGCGGGTTGGGGTTTTCGACGTGGATGACATCCTCGGTCGCGGGCTTGCCCCGCTCAGACATGCCCATGCCCGTGCCCGAGGTGATGACCAGCGGCCGGCCGGAGCCGGCCAGCGCCTCGCCCATCGCCACGATGTTGCGCCGGTCTTTCTCGCAATTGGCGGCCATGTTGGCGAAGTTGTGATCGAAGGCGAGATGGATGACGGCGTCGGCCTGCGCCGCGCCGGCCGCGAGGCTCGCCGGATCTTCGAGCGTGCCGCGATAGGGCTCGACGCCGGCGGAGACCAGCGCGCGGGCGCCCTCGTCCGAACGGGTGAGGCCCAGCACGCTATGGCCCGCGGCGAGCAATTCGGGGATCGTGTGTGAGCCGATAAAGCCGGTGGCGCCGGTGAGGAAGATACGCATGGGAGGTCTCCGGGTGTGGGCGCTGACTAAGCCCGGCGACGGTCCCGGTATAGTAGTGACCTTATCGGGGTATAAGGATTACCGGGAACCCCGCGCCCGCTCGATCACCCGCGCGCCAAGCCGCACCAGCGCCTCGCGCAGGGCCTCGTCCTCGTGCCGGCAGAGCGCGCGCGCCTCGGCGAGCGCGTCCTCGCCCGGCGGCACGCGGCGGCGGCGCGTCGGGATCGCCGGCAATGGCCCCTGTCGGAATGCAACCTTGGCGACGCAAGCCCAGCCCAGATGCGCGTTGACGCGCTCGACGATCAGGCGGGTGAGCGACTGCGCCTCCAGCGCGAAGGCGCCGTCGATGCGCAGCACCAGGGTCGCGGGCGGGCGCGGCGCGACGGGATCGGTCTTGGCGCCGCGCGGCGGCCAGTTGAGCCGCTCGAAACGCGCGAAGCGGGCGACATCGAGCCCGACAATCTCCGGCCAATGCGCCACGAGGCTCGCTTCGCTGAGGCCCCGCGCGGCCAGCGCTGGGCTGACGGCGGCCCCGAGAAGCGCGCCGAGCGGCGTCGCATAGGGTTTTCTCTTGCGCAGCGCGAGATTAGAGCCTTCGGCCATGCCGTCACTCTTAGCCCCATCCGCGCTCAGCCACAAAACGCTCGCCTGGTTCGACGCGAACGCCCGGGCGCTGCCCTGGCGCGCCAAGTCCGGCGAGCGCGCCGACCCCTATCGCGTCTGGCTGTCCGAAATCCTGCTGCAACAGACCACGACCACAGGCGCCGCGCCCTATTTCGCGAAATTCCTGGCCCGCTGGCCCGACGTCGCGGCGCTGGCCGCGGCGCCGATCGAGGAGGTGATGAACGCCTTCGCCGGGCTCGGCTATTATTCTCGCGCCCGCAACCTGCACCTGGCCGCGCAGGCGGTGGCGGCGGCGGGCGGCGTGTTCCCGTCCGAGGAGGCGGAATTGCGCGCCCTGCCGGGCGTCGGCCCCTATACGGCGGCCGCGATCGCCGCCATCGCTTTCGGCCAAGCGGCGACGCCGATCGACGGCAACATCGCGCGCATCGTCTCGCGCCTCGCCGGCTTTGACGCGCCGATAGCCGGGAACCGCCGGGCGATAGAGGATTTCGCACGGCAACTTACGCCGCCGCGCCGCGCCGGCGATTTCGCGCAGGCGCTCATGGACATCGGCGCGACGATCTGCCGCCCGAAGTCGCCCGCCTGCCTCGCCTGCCCCTTGCGCGAGGGTTGCCGCGCCGCCGCCAGCGCCGACCCAGAAGCTTTTCCCGGCCGGCCGGCCCAAAAGCCGCGTCCGGAAAAAGTCGGCGCCGTCTTCTACGCCGCCCGCCCCAACGGCGCCTTCCTCGCGCGCCGCCGCCCGCCGAAGGGGCTGCTCGGCGGCACGATGGAATTGCCGGGCGGCGCCTGGCGGGTCGGCGAGATCGCGGACGTCGGCCCGGACGAGGCGCCCTTCGCGGCCAACTGGACGCGCCTGCCCGAGCCGGTCGAGCATGTGTTCACTCATTTCTCGCTACGGCTGGCGCTGTTCTCAGCCGCCGCGCCGGTCGCAGCGCCGCAAGGCATGGTCCTGGTCGCGCCCGACGAGATCGACGCCGCTGGCTTCTCGGGCCTCATGCGCAAGGCGGCGATTTGCGCGAGGAAGTACGGCCCACCCTAAGATTGCCGCCCTGCTCTGCCCACCTTCACGCCGGCGCGCGCACGCGGGCCGTGCGGGTGCGCCCTTCGCCGCGCACGCCGTGGAAATATTCGCGAATCCACGGCTCCTCGGATTTGAGCAGCTGCGCGATCGTGCCGATGGAGCTCACCTTGCCGCCGCCGAGCACGGCGACACGGTCGCAGATGGCGTAGAGGCTGTCGAGATCATGCGTCACCATGAAGACGGTGAGGCCCAAGGTCGCTTGCAACGTCGCGATCAGCGTGTCGAACTCGCCGGCCGAGATCGGGTCGAGGCCGGACGTTGGCTCGTCGAGGAACAGCACGCCGGGATCGAGCGCCAGCGCACGGGCGAGCGCCGCGCGCTTAATCATGCCGCCGGAAAGCTCGGAGGGGAACTTCGCGCCAGCGTCCGGCGGCAGGCCGACGAGGCGCAGCTTCAGCATCGCCAGTTCCGCCCGCAAGGCCGGGGAGATATCGAGATGCTCGCGCATCGGCGCCTCGACATTCTGGCGCACCGTCAGGCTGGAGAACAGCGCGCCTTGCTGGAACAACACGCCCCAGCCGCGCTCGACCCGACCGCGCTCGCGCGGGCTCATCGCGTCGAGATCGCGCCCATCGACCTCGATGGTTCCGGCCTGTTTGGGTTGTAGGCCGAGGATGGTGCGCGTCAGCACCGATTTGCCCGCGCCCGAGGCGCCGACAAAGCCCAGAACCTCGCCGCGCCAGATGTCGAGATCGAGCCCGTCCATCACCTTGTGCTCGCCGAAGACGACTTCGAGGCCGCGCACGCTGAGAGCGGGGGGCGGGCTCAAAAGTTCACCGCGCCGTAGAAGAGGGCGAAGGCGCCGTCGAGCAGGATGACGGTGAAGATCGACTTCACCACCGACGCCGTGACCCGCTTGCCAAGCGATTCGGCCGAGCCTTGCACGGCGAAACCCTCCAGCGAGGCGATGATGCCGATGGCGATAGCCATGAACGGCGCCTTGATGAGGCCCGAGACGAAACGCTCGATGGAGGCCGGATATTGCAACTCGCCCCAAAAGGCGTGCGGGCTGACGCCGGCATAGCCCCAAGTGACCAGCATACCGCCGATCAGCGCCGAAATATCGCCGAGGAAGGTCAGTAGCGGCAGCGCAATCACCAGCGCGATGAGGCGCGGTGCGACCAGCGCCTCCAGCGGGTCGAGCGCCATGACGCGCAGGGCGTCGATCTCCTCGCGCATGTTCATCGCGCCGAGTTCGGCGGTGATCGCCGAGCCGGAACGGCCGGCGACCATTATCGAGGTCAGCATCACGCCGAGTTCGCGCAAAGTCAGGATGGCGACGAGATTGACGGTGAGGGTCGAGGCGCCGAAGCGCGCGAGTTGCACCACGCCCTGCTGGGCGACAATGACGCCGACGAAGAAGTTTATCATCAGGATCAGCGGCGCGCCGCGCAGACCCATGTGCTCCAGATGATAGAAGGTCGAGGTCAGCCGCCAGCGGCGCGGACGCAGCGCCGCTTTGCCCCCGACGACGACAATCCGGCCGAGGAAATCGAGGCCCGACACGATGTCGCGGCCGGCCAGATAGACGCTCTCGCCCATATCGGCGAGCAGCGGCACGGCGCCGCGCGGCGGCGGCGGAAGCGGCTCGACAGGCGCATAGGCCGCCTCGCGCAAAAGCGTCGCGTGTTCGGGCCGCGCGCCGACGATCTGGCCGCCGCGCCCGCTCTCCTCCAGCCGGTCGCGAGTGCGCGAGATGACCCAGGCGCCGGCGGTGTCGAGGCCGTCGAGCCCGCTGAGGTCGAGCACGGCGGCGCCCGCTTCGGGCAGATCATCGACCTTGCGGGCGACTGCTTCAAGTTGGCCGCCAGCCTCGATGGTCCATAGGCCGCCAAAGGCGACGCGCGTCGCCCCGCTTTCGGCGACGATCTCGGCGGTGGGCGTCTCGCTCACGAGCGCGTTCCGTTATGCGCCAAGCCGAGAGGAAGCGGAAACGAAAGGGGCACGAATCGCTGACTCACGAAGACTCCAAATCTGATTCGGAATTGCAAGCCCAAGCTGACGCTCATCACTCTACCGTAAACGAACCCTGAGCCCGTCGCTGCCGGGCCTGCGCCGCTACGAGACAGCCAAGGCCCGAAGGTGGACAAAAGCGGGCCGAATCGCGGCCGGCCATAACGGAGACGAACCCACCCCCCCCGCGCAACATTGCGCTCCGCCCAAGTTTCAGGATGGTTAACAGGTCGTGAGCCCGCCGTCCTCAGAACGCGCCGGGAAAGGCGCCGCCGTCGATCAGGATGTTCTGGCCGGTGACGTAACCAGCGTGGGCACTGCACAGAAAGGCGCAGAGCGCGCCGAATTCGTCCGCTGCGCCGAAACGCCCGGCGGGAATGCCAGCCTTGCGCTGTTCCAGCTTGGCGGGGTCGGCCCCCATCGTCGCGCGCACCCGGTCGGTGTCGAACACGCCGGGTTGGATCGAATTGATGGTCACATTGTCGCGCACGAATTTGCGCGCCGCGCTGGCGAGGAACGCCGTGAGGCCGGCGCGCGCGCCCGAGGAGACGTCGAGGCCGGCGATCGGCGCCCGCACCGAGGCCGAGGTGATGTTGACGATGCGGCCGAATTTACGCGCCGCCATGCCCGGCAGCACCGCCTGGGCGAGCGCGATCGGCGTCAGCATGTTGGCCTCCAGCCCCGCCAGCAGTTTCTCGCGCGTGATCGCCTCGAAGGGCGCGGGCAGTGGGCCGCCGTTGTTGTTGACGAGGATGTCCGGCTCCGGGCAGGCGGCGAGCAGCGCCGCGCGCACCCGGGGATCGCCGAGATCGCCGGCGACGACGCCGACCTCGGCCCCGGTGGCGGCGCGAATCTCGGCCGCCGTCGCCTGCGCCCGCTCGGCGTCGCGGCCGTTGACGATGACGCGGCATCCGGCCTCGGCGAGCGCCGTGGCGCAGCCCCGGCCGAGGCCCTTCGACGAGGCGCAGACGATGGCCGAACGGCCGGCAAGGCCCAGATCCATGACGTTAATCCCCGTTAATCGTAAGCACGGGTCTAGCGCGGCGCGGGTCCGGTGGGAAGCGCGCCTGCGTTCAGCGCGACGCTTCGACCAGCGCCTTGAACGGGGCGATCACCAGGTCGCCATAGGGCGAAAGGGTCTGCACGGCGCGCGCGGTCGTCTGCCGCCCGGCGTCGAAGGCGGCCCGGTTCGCGTTTTCCAGCGCCGATTCCATCTGGCGCAAGCTGGAGTCGAGCTTGGCGGCGACAGTGGGCGGCGCGGCGGCGGGAGCCGGGCGCACAGCGGCGGCCAAGGCGGCGGCGGCCGGCGCACTCGCCGCAGGCGCTGCGCCCGAATAAGCGAGCGCCGAGGCGTCGTCGGCCCCGGTCTTGAGGTCGAGCTTTGGCGCCTTGGCGACGGCGGGTTCGTCGCCGGTCTTCAGGCTCGCCAGCAGCGCCCGCTGCTCGCTGGCGTCGGCCGGGCCGGCCTTGCCGAGATAATCGAGACGCACCCGCGCCAGACCGCCGTGGAAACGCAGCAGATGGGCGACGCCGGCCGAAACGTCGAGCATCCGGCCCCGCACATAAGGACCGCGGTCGTTGACGCGCACGACCACCGAGCGGCCGTTGCCGAGATTGGTTACCCGAGCGTAACAGGGGATCGGCAGCGACTTGTTCGCCGCCGTCAGGCCGCGCATGTCGAAGCGTTCGCCGTCCGCCGTGCGGCGGCCATGAAACTCCGCCCCGTAATAGGACGAGAAGCCGACAACGCTCGACACTTTGCGATGCGCGAGCGCCGCACTGACCGAGGCTTCGTCCGCCCCTGCGGGAAGGGAAGCGCTGGTGAGTGCGGCGATGGCCGCGATTACGCCACAAGCTTTCAAATTTTGTCCCCCATCGGGACATTTTTTACCCTTCGTTCATAAGAGATCAACAGGCCCGGAAGCGTTTCTCAGCGGATGTTGCACAAATGCCGCAGCCGAAGGCGATTGACCTTTCCCGCGCGGGCGGCCAGATGAACTCCGGTCTGGCTGAACAGAGACGTCCCGATGGTCCAACTCGCGCTGCCCGAGAATTCCCGCCCCAAGCCCGGCAAGACATGGGGCGCGCCGCAAGGGGCCAAGCGTCTGACGGAATTCCGCATTTACCGCTGGAACCCGGATGAGGGCGGCAATCCGCGCATCGACGTCTATAAGGTCGATCGCGACGATTGCGGGCCGATGGTGCTCGACGCGCTGATCTGGATAAAGTCGAAGCTCGATTCGACCCTGACCTTCCGCCGCTCCTGCCGCGAGGGCGTTTGCGGCTCCTGCGCGATGAACATCGACGGCGTCAACACCCTCGCCTGCACGCGGGGCATGGATGAGATCGACGGCGCGATCAAAATCTACCCGTTGCCGCATTTGGAGGTCGTCAAGGACCTCGTGCCCGACCTCACGCATTTCTACGCCCAGCACGCCTCGATCGAGCCCTGGCTCAAGACGACGACGCCGCCGCCCGAGAAAGAATGGCGCCAGACCCCCGGCGACCGCGCCGAGTTGGACGGCCTCTACGAGTGCATCCTGTGCGCCTGCTGTTCGACCTCGTGCCCGAGCTATTGGTGGAACGGCGACCGCTATCTTGGGCCCGCCGCGCTGTTGCAGGCCTATCGCTGGCTCGTCGATTCCCGCGACGAGGCGCAGGGCGAGCGGCTCGACAATCTGGAAGACCCGTTCCGCCTCTACCGCTGCCACACGATCATGAATTGCGCCAAAACCTGCCCGAAGGGGCTGAACCCCGCCAAGGCGATCGCCAACATCAAGAACATGATGACGGAGCGGCGGGTTTAGCGGTTCAGGCTGCAAGGTCCGGGCGTCGCGTCGTCTGACCCTGTTCAGTTTTGCGCCAAGTCTTTTCAGTGGGTTGAGCCTCAAAATGCGAACCTCCCCCGGGGGGGCGCCGTCAGTTGGCGGAGAGGCAGCGCGCCTTGTCGTCGAAGCTTTCGAGCAGCGGCAGCAACTGGATCAGCACATAGGCGGCGGCGAGATCGCCATCCGCGATCCGCTCCTCGGCGAGCTGCGCCGCCCTTTCCAGCCGCTCCCGTTGCGCGGCGATGAAAGCGTCGCGCGGTTCGAGCGGGCGCTCGGCGCGGGCGCGGACGAGGGCCCGCCGGACAGTGGATAGCGAAAC
>JAJYDD010000503.1 GCA_021777795.1 Pseudomonadota bacterium
GAGCGCGCGCATGAGTTCGGATTGCCCATTGCCGGCGACGCCGGCGATGCCGACGATCTCCGCCCGCGCCGCCTCGAAACTGACGCCGGAGAACTTGTCGCTGCTCAGCGCCTCCACCGAGAAATCGATTTCGCCGCTTTGCGCGCGCGATTTCGGCGGGAAGGCGGAAACCAGCGTGCGGCCGACGATGAGATTAAGGAGATCGGCGTTGCTGATCTCGTTGACGCGCGCGACGCCGCGCACCCGGCCGTCGCGCAGCACCGTGACGCGGTGCGCGATCTGCCTGAGTTCGGCCAACCGATGCGTAATGTAGATGACCGCCGTACCCGTCTTGACGACCTCGCGAATGCGGCCGAACAACATATCGGTCGCGTCCTGGTCGAGCGCGGCGGTCGGTTCGTCGAGGATCAGCACCTTCGGTTGGATGGCGAGCGCCTTGCCGATCTCCAGAAGATGCTTTTGGGCCACGGTCAACGTGTCGGCGCGCGCGCGCAACGGCACGTGCAGCCCCACCGCGTCGAGCGCCTTGCGGGCGAGGTCGCGCGCCGACCGGCCTTCAAACAAAGACGCGGGAAGCGCGACTTGGAAGTTTTCCAGCACCGAGAGATCGTCGAGCACCGCCGGATGCTGGAAGGAGATTGCGACGCCCAACGCCGCCGCGACCTGCGGCGACATCGTCGCGATGCGCCGCTCGCCGAAATGAATCTCGCCGACGTCCGGCTGGATAGCGCCGGAAATGATGTTCATCAGCGTCGATTTGCCGGCGCCGTTCTCTCCCAGGATCGCATGCACCTCGCCAGCGAAAAACTCGACGTTGACGTGCTCCAGCGCCACCACGCCGGCATAGGCCTTCGAGATCTCGGCGAGGCGAATCGTCGCCGGGCTTTCGGCGGCTGGCGCCGGGGGGCTTTTCGCACTGGCGTGATCGAGCGTCACAAGCAATTTCCGTAGCGCCTGTCGTGGACTTTTGTCGGCAGCCCCGGAGCCTTGTCAACGCTCCGGGGCCGATGGCGCAGCTTACTTGCTGACCGCCTTGGCTTGCGCTTCGGGCGGCAGCTCCGAAGACAGATAGATCGCGCCGGGCAGATCCTTGCGGCACTCCACCGGATGCGGCTTGCCGGTGACCGAGTTCTCGAACTCGGGCGCCTTGAAGATGTCGTCGCTCGGCAGCTTGCCGCCGGTCGCCGAGGCGACCGCCCACTCGACCGCCAAACGCACGTTGTCGTTGCCGGTGGCGACGGTGAACAGCTTGAAGTCGGGGTTGCTGGCGTGATTTTCGGTCCAGAAGCAGCCAAGCGAATTGCCGTCGGAAGTGGCGAGCGCCGGAATCGAGCGGTTGAACTTCTTGAATTCCGGCAAGGCGCCGACGAGCGACGGGCCGAAATCAGAGACGATCACGTCAATCTTCGGGTTCTTCGAGATTTCGGCGGTCAACACCTGCTGCGTCAGCGACGGATCCCAGTTGGTGACGTCGAACGGCGCGGGGTTGAGGAACTTGTAGTTGTCGCCCAGCACCGATTTGAGGCCCGCCAGTTCGTCGAGGCCCTGGCTGTTGCCAGCGGGGCCGCTGAGGAACAGCAGGTTGCCGCCCTTAGGCAGGATCCCCTTGATCCAATTGCCCCAGTTGACGCCGTCGTTCTTGAACGAGGCGCCGATGAACTTGGTGTAGTTGACGCCCGCCTTGCCGCCGACATCGACGCGGTAGGGCACGACGACCTTGCCCGCCTTATAGACCTGAGTCAAAGCGGGCAGCACGGCCGGCCCGGCGTCGCCGAACACGACGAGCGCATCGACGCCCTTGGCGGCCATGCTCTTGATGTCGGAAATGGCCTTCTGTGTGTTGCCCTGGCCGTCGGCGTATTCGTATTTGGTGATGCTGGGGCAGAGTTCGGCGGTCTGCTTGCCGGACGCCGTCGTCACCTGACGCCAGCTATTGCCGCCGAAGCCGTCGAGCAGCGCCAGCGTCGCCTTCTTCGGCCCGCACCAGGACGGAGCGTCGGCCGCTGACGCCGGCGCTGACGCCGCCCCCAGCGCAATCACGGCGGCAGCGGACAACAAGGCTTTCTTCAGAGATGTCATTATGGTTTCCTCCATCGTTGCAATCAGGCGCGCTTTCTTGCGCTTCTCGTCCATCGGATCGAGTAGACGCCGATACCGAAGCCCAGCGCCAGGGCTTGGATGATGGTCTGCGCGGAATAGGGAACCCCCACCGCCAGAGCGAATTGGCTGAGCTGGTTGAGGAACACGGCGGCGACGACGGTTGAAGCCGGAAAGCCCCGGCCGCCGAGCAGCGACGTTCCCCCGAGAACCACGACCGCAACGGACGGCAGCAGCAGGCTGTCGCCCTGAAACGCGGTGGGTTCGCGGGTGATGCCGGCGAGCAACACGCCCGCCAGGCAGCACAGCAGTTGCGAAAACACATAGGCCATCATGCGATGGACGCGCGTGTTGAGTCCGACGGCCCGCGCCGCCAGCGGATTGGCGCCGATCGCCTCGAACCGACGCCCGACCACCGTCCGCTTGAGGACGAACGAAACCAGCAGCAGCACCGCCAGCGCGAAATAGACCGAGTTGGGAACGTGGAGCGTCTCTCCGCCGGCGATCGAGGCGAGCAGGCGCGTCGTGATGCGCGGCGTTCCGCCGGAGACGGCGAATACGCCGCCGTAGAGCAGCGCGTTGACGCCGATGGTCGCAATGATCGCGTTCAGATTGAGGAAGCCGACGAGCAGGCCGTTGGCGAGGCCGGCGGCGAGCGCCGCCAGCAAAGCGATCAGGATCGCCGGCGCGAGCAGCGCGTTGTCGCCATCGGGAAAGTGCGTCGCGATCACAACCGCCAGCGAGACGCCGCCCGCTACCGACAGATCGAACCCGCCTTGCTGCACGACCAGCAGTTGCGCGAGCCCGACGATGGCGATGATCGCCGCGAACGGCAGGCTGCCCTCCAGGGCGCCGAGCGTGAGGCTCGACGGCGCAAAGACCAAGCAGAGGACGATCAGCGCCAGCAGCGACGCCGACACCGTGACGAAGCTCTGCGTCACCGGAATGGCGAACCGCTTGCGGGCGGGGATCGCGTCGTTGGCGCTCTCGACGGTGCGGCTCATGTACGCTTCCGCGTGTTCCTCGCCGCTTCAGGCGATGTTGAGGGTGATCTTGACGGCGGCCTCGGCGTTTTTGCCGAGATCGAACGCTTCAACCGCCCGGTCGAGCGCGAAGCTATGCGTTTGGATCGGCGACAGATCGATGCCTGTGCGTTCGAGAAAGCGGATCGCCGCGGGCCACACGCCGGGCGAGCCGATGCAGCCGCGCACCGTCAGGTTCTTGATCTGAATCTTGCCGAGTTCGACCGGGAACTTCTGGTTGATGTTGATGCCGACCATCGAGACCCGGCCCTCCGGCCGCGCGTAGTCGAACACCCGCGCCAGCGAG
>JAJYDD010000035.1 GCA_021777795.1 Pseudomonadota bacterium
ATTCTTAGCCGGCGCCTGAAGATCATAGGCGGTGAGGCCGGTGGAGATCGTGACGTTCTTGGCGAGCGACGCTTTCATCAGGTCAAGCGTCTCTTGCGTCGTGGCGGCGAGGGACATGCGGGGTTCCTGTGACATGAGAGAGCGACGCGTCGAGGGACGCGGCGCCAGGTTGGAACAGTGTGGGGGGCGAGAGTGCAGCGCCGAAGCTGGCGAGAGTGCAATTCAATAGGAAGTGGATAGTAGAATTGACCTGGGTGATGAAGGCGGAGGCCGGGACGGAGAAGGCGTAGCAGATGAGCCGCGCCAGTCATTCGTCATACATGTCTTTCAGCGGCGGTTGGCGCGTCTCGGTGAGCTTGAACTCCGCCGGCATGAATTTGATCATGCGCCGGCGCGCCCGAGTGCCTGACATCAGCGCGTCGAGATAATCCTGGAACTGCCTTATCTGATCGACGGTCCAATCCTTGGGCAGCGTGGCGAAGGAATCCGGGATCGAGCCGGTGTTGTAGTAATCGAGCGTCGCCTGCTCGCGCCGCAGCGCGATGTTGATCGTCAGCGCGATCTGCTCGACCGGCGAGAAGCCGTAGAGCCGATGCGAGCGCATGTTGCGCGGCAGATAGAGCAGTTCGTCGGCGGAAAAATCCGCCGCCGGCACGCCATGCAGCATCTGCTGATAAGCGGGTTCGGGCTAGGCGGGCGCGCGTCCGTCCTCGCCAATCAGCGGCTTGATTGTCGAGCCGTCAATCTCTTCGAGCGAGTAGACGGCGCCGGAGCGCGCATAGCGCGGATAGATCGTCGCCGCGTCGATGACCAGCATGTCCTCGACGATCATCCGCAGCCAGGTCGCGAAATCATGCCTGCAATCGGGCATGGTGAGGAAGGCGCGCAATGCCGCGCAGCGGTTGGCGGCGCCGGGGCCGCCCGAAAAGCGCGGCCGAACGGTCCAGTTGAGCGCGGCGATCTGATCCTTGCGGGTCTCGATCACGGTGCGCAGCAGCGGCAGTTCGTCGGCGAGGGAGCGCAACTGGGCGAAGGACAGCAGGCTGTCGGAGCGCGGCACATAGTTGATGTTGAGGCCGAAGGGATAATCCCACCGGCGCCCTTTCACGTCCGCCGGCGCCTGCGGCGCCAGCGGTTGCTGGGGGCCGAACCAGCTTTCGGGGCCGACGCCGGTGATGAGATAGCGCGTCGCGGCGGTCAGGCGCGCGAAGACGCTGGCGGGAATCGGCGTTTCGACACCCCCTGAAGGCGTTTACCTCTCCTGCGCGGCGTCGAATTGCCGGCGGCCCGCCAATCAATCAAACCCCCGCCTCAGAACCGCGCCTCGCTCGGATTGGACAAACTCACCTTCATCAGCGCCATCGTGCGCTCTTTCTCCGGCAGATCGCTCAGCGCTTTGATCGCGGCGTCGACGCCGCCAACCAAGGGCGTCGCCGCGCCGTCCCATTCGCGCGAGGCCGCGCGAAGCGCCGCGCGGGCGGGAAGCGGCTGCGCCTCCAACTCGGTGACGCGCTTGGTCAGCGCCGCGACTTGCGGCGTCACCAGGCCGAGGGCTTCGCGTAGGCGCGAATTCTCCTCGACCGCCTTTTCCAATTTGTCGGCCGCGCTCGCCAAAGCGAGCGCGGCCTTCGCCAGCGCCTGGGAGGAGCCCTGCGGCGCCTCGGGAGGCGGCGGCGGCGCCGCAGGCGCGGGCGCTGGCGATTCTTGTTTGACTGTTGGCGCAGCGAAGGCGCGCTTCTCGACGATTCCGTCCTTGACGACGTCGAAGGTCGCGCCGGGCAGGCAGGGCACATCGACGATCGAAATCTCGGTGGGGTCGGCGGTGTAGCGGGTCATGCCCGTCTCCGGGTCGTTCCAGCGCTTCACATAACGGCCGCCTTGACTGAAGCCGGTGTAGACGCCCTCGACCACCTTCTGCCATTCGTCGTCATCGACGATCTTGGCGGCGACCAGGATGCGCTTGCCCTCGTCGTCGAAGGCGATGTCGGTGAGTTTGCCGGCGGCGATGCGGCTGTGCATGGCGCGCACGGCGCCCAGCGATTTGCCGCCGCTGGCCTCGCGCGCGCCCTCCGACCAGGCTTCGAAATAGGGCTTGGTGCTGTCGTAGTCGCAGATCTCGCCGGCGCGGTCTGGCGCCTCGGCGGTGGCGACGCCATGCACCATGCGCTCGTCAATGTCGACTTTCGTCAGGGGCAGGAACAGGTCGAACGTTGGCACGGGCGGCTCCAGGCGAAAAAGCGCGAGCCTCGGGATCAAGGCCTGAGGTCTCGCGCAGTCGGATCGGGGGAGGAGAAGCTGGAGACGCCGGCAGGCTGCGTTTCGCCGCCGCCCGCATTTTCTCCAGTGTAGCCATATTACTCACAACGGCGTAAGCGGTCAAGAAAAGGTTCGTCTTTTGTTCTGGGCGCCGCCTTGCCCCTCGCCGCGCGCGTGGGTAAGCCAAAAAGGGGAATTCGGGCATGGGGTTTGTGCTTGCGCTCATCATAGCCGCGGCTTCGCCGGCCGGGGCAGGCTGGACCTTCTGCGTGGCCGAGGCCGGCCAGGATGTCTGGATCAGCGAGGTCTTCGCTGCTGCGCACAAGCGCGAGACGTTGGAGGCGGAATTCTCCGCCTCGCTGCGCGCGCGCGGCGTCTCTCATCCGGACATACAATGCCCGGCGCCGCGGGACGACAAGACCGAGGCGTTCAACGCCCAGTTCACCGCCGCCGAGTTTCATCGCAAGCTCGGGCAGAGGCTGCACGCCGCCGCGCCGCCCGCCCGTCGCTAGCCCTCCTTCATCTCGCGCGCGAAATAGTCGAGCATGTCGCTGGGGCTTGCCCGTCGTGGAGAGATGAGATCGGCTATCGCCCAGACCAGCGCGTCGGCGCGGTCGGGCGAGAAGCCGGCGGTGCGGGAATCGAAATCCGAGGTCAACGTGCAGAGTTGATCCTCCAACTTCTCGAACGCGCCGAGATGGAACACAGCGCCGCGCTCATAGGCCGCCGCGATCGGTTCGGCGCGTAAGAACTTGCCGCGCGTCGCGGTCACATTGCGCACCGGCAGGTTGGCGTCGTTCTGTCGCAGCACCTGCGCCACCATCTCGCCGCCGTTGTTGATCTCCGCCACGACGCGGTTGGCCTCATAGCGGCGAAACGCGCTGACGACCCGCGCCGACCATTCGCCGGGCGTCTCGCCCTGGCTGGAGAGATCGGCGAGCACATGGATGAGCCCGCCCGCCGTGCGTCCGACGGCGACGATGCCGCATTCGTCGGCCTTCGCGCCCGAGCGGGCCGGCGGATCGACGCCGATGACGATTTCCACGTAATCGGCCTTAGGGACATCCTTGGGCAATCGCTGACGCTCGATCAGCGCCCGCGTCCACAAGGCGCCCGGCGCCTCCTCAATGATCTCGCCGTAAAGCTCCTGGCGCCCGATGGCCCGTCCGTCGAAGCGCGCGGCGATGCGGGTCAGGAATCCGTCGGCCAGAAATTTCGCGTTGGCGAAGGTCGAGCCGCGCGTCACCACAGCGTCGGGACTGTCGATGAGGTGTTTGATGAGCTTGGTTGGTCGCGGCGTCGTGGTGACGACCGCTTGTGGTTTGTCGCCGAGTCGCAAGCCCAGCATTGCCTGGTCGAAGGCGTCGGGGTCGCGCCAGGCGGCGAGTTCGTCGAGCCAGAGCTTCATGTGCTGTTTGCCGCGCAGCCGGTCCGGCTCCTCGGCCGAGAAGATCTGGCTGATTGCGCCATTCGGCCATTCGAGCCGGTCGGCGCCGCGCGCGAACCGCGGCCGCTCCTCCGGCGGACAGATCGCCAGCAAACCGGATTCGCCCATCACCATGATCTCGCGGGCGTCCTGTCGCGTCGCGCCGATCAGGTTGACGATAGGGTAGGCGCGCGCCCAGGCGCGCACTGTCTCTGCGCCGGTGCGGGTCTTGCCGGCGCCGCGCCCGGCCAGGATCAACCAATAGACCCAATCGCCCTCGGGCGCGATCTGGTCCGGCCGCGCCCACAGCGACCAATCATAGTAGATCTCGGCGGCCTCCTCAGCCGTCAGTCGGGCGAGCAACCTCTCCCGTTGAGCGGCGGATCCCGCGAGCAGATCCGCAAATAGCGCCTTCAGGGGCCGGCGCGGGCGCTTCATTGTTCACGCGCGGGCTGGCGCGCTCCCTGTTCGAGCTTGACGATCAGCTTCTCGCGCACGTCCTCGCGTGAGGCGGCGCCGAGCGCGGCCAATTTGGTGAAGCCGTGGTAGCGGTCGAGCCGATCCATGACTTTCAGCAGACGGTCTATTGTCGGCAGGTCGCCATTCTTCGATTTCTCTTTCAGTTGGGTCGCGATCGATTCGAGCCGCGCGATTTGCAGCCGCGCGTAATCCTGCACGGGGGCGATCCAGCGCTTGCGCAACTCGTCGCGCAGCAGCTTTTCGACGCGCTTAGGGGGCATGTCTTCGGAGGTTGCGATCTGCGTGAGGCTCGCGCCATTTATCATGGCGGCGAGCATGGCGGGACCACGCGAGACGCGCGCGCGCTTGGGCGCGGGCCTTTCGACTGACGTCATTGAGGGATTTTCCGGAGTAAGGGGCTTACGAAACGTCGATTGCCGCCATCCTCACACACTATGCCGCAGACGGCGGCCAGCGGCAAGGATTTGTCCCCCGGAAGACCTATGGAAGCGCAAAAACTTATTATATATGAAGCGCTTGCATCAATAGGGCCGAGTCCCGAAGATCAGGCCCATTTATCGCATTGCGACAAAGGGCGCAGCGCGCCCTTTGTCCTTGCGACGCGCTCATTCGTCGGCGGCGACTATCCGGCCCTGCGTGGTCACCACCGCCCAATCGCGCCCGCGCCGTTCGATGCGCAGCACGCGCCCGCCGCCCGGCACGACGTCGCCCGGCGCGACGGCGAATTCGCCGGCGGGGCTGTCGATCATCGCATAGCCATTGTGGATTTCGGCGAGGAAGAAGTTGCGCAGTCGCGGCGGCGTGCGTTCGATCGAACCCGTCGGCGCGTAGGACACCCCCGGGCTGGTTTTGGCCAAATTGGCCTTGGGCGAGGGCTTGGCTGGCGCGCTCGCGACGACGGTCTTGGCCTCCAGCTTTTCAAGTCGTGCGGTGATGTTGGCGAGACGAGCAGCGGCGTCGCGGTCGATGCGGTCGCCGAGCTTGTCGAGCCGCGCGCCCTGCTCCTTCTCGATCTTGTCCATACGCGAGGCAAGCTGGCTGACGGCGCCGCCCATGTCGCGGGTGCTCGCCGCGCCTGTCTTGATCTCGGCCAGCACCTTGCGAATATTGGCGAGTTCGTCGCGCGAGCGCGTGGCTTCGAATGTTTCGAGCCGCCGGCTCATCGCGTCGAGGCGATGCGTCAGCATCCGCGCCTGCGCCTCTTGCGCGCTCGCGACCCGCAGTTCGTGCACATGGGCCGCCGCCGCCGCCGCGCCAATCGCCAGCACCGCCGTCAGGCTCGCCGCCGCGCGCAGCCGCCGCCAATCGCGCGGCGCGCGGTCCGGTTTGGGACGCTCGCTGTGCGCCTCGCGATTGGAATAATAGGGGATTTCCGCGTCGGCGTTGTAGCGCGGGCTTTCGTCGCGCGCGGGGTCGAAGCGCAGAAGCTCCAGCTTGGCGGGCTCGGGCGGCGCGCGGCGCTCCGCCTCGGCCTTGGCAGGCAGCGAAGTCGCCTCGCGCCCGACCTCCCCGTCGGGAAGCTCGCCGTCCGAACGCGCCGCGTCACTCATGACTAACATCCCATGAAAATGTTAGCGAGATTGTCGTGCCGACGCGTTAAGGAACCCTTGACCAAATGGCGCGAACGCAAGCAGATTTCGTGTCTAAATTCGGCCGGCGCGATATGCGAGTCGGGTCCGAAGCGGGAGGTTGGAAGCATGAGCGTGAGAAAATTCGGCGCCGGTCAAAGCGTGAAGCGCGTCGAGGACGTGCGACTGGTGACGGGGCAGGGCCGCTACGCCTCCGACGCCTGCGACGGGGCGACGTTGAAGGCGGCCTTCCTGCGCAGCCCCTATGGCCATGCGCGCTTCGCGATCGGCGATCTCGCCGAGGTCCTTGCTATGTCCGGCGTGCGCGCGGTCTATACGGCCAAGGATTTCGAGGGTCTCGGCGGCCTGCCGTGCCTGGCGCCGATGCCCAATTCCGACGGCTCGCAGACGCCACTGAAGCCCTATCCGGTCCTCGCCGAGGGGGAGGCCCACCACGTTGGCGACATTGTCGCGATGGTCGTTGCCGAGAGCGCCGCCGAGGCCCGCGACGCCGTCGAGGCGATCCCGGTGGATTGGCAGGCGCTGCCGGCGGCCGTCGAAATGGAGGAAGCCGTGCGGCCCGGCGCGCCGCTGGTGTTCGACGGCGCGCCCGCCAATGTCGCTTATGACGCCGCCGTTGGCGACAAGGCGAAGGCCGATGCGGTTTTCGCCAGCGCCCCGCGCAAGGCGAGCCTCAAAATCATCAACCCGCGCGTCGTCGCCAATTACATGGAGCCGCGCGCCGCCCGCGCCGACATCGACAAGGCGACGGGCGAGATCACCCTCGAACTAGGCAGCCAGGGCGTGCACATCGTCAAGATGATCCTGTGCGACATGGTGCTGAAAATTCCGTCCGAGAAGTTGCGCGTCGTCACCAAGGACGTCGGCGGCGGCTTCGGCACGAAAAACATGATGTACCGGGAATATCCGCTCGTCGTGGAGGCGGCGCGGCGTCTGGGCGAATCGGTCTCCTGGGTCGGCGACCGCGCCGAGCATTTCCTCGGCGACGCGCAAGGGCGCGACAACATCACCACCGCCGAAATGGCGATGGACGAGAACGGCAAGTTTCTGGCGCTGCGTGTCGACATCCTCGGCAACCTCGGCGCTTATCTCAGCATGTTCGCGCCCTATATCCCCTGGCTCGGCGCGTCGATGGCGACGGGCACGTATCAAATCGGCGAGCTGCATGCGCGCGTGCGCGGCGTCTACACGCACACGGTCCCCGTGGACGCCTATCGCGGCGCCGGTCGTCCCGAGGCCGCCTATGTGCTGGAGCGTCTGGTCGATGTTTGCGCGCGCGAAATGGGGCTCGATCCCGCCGAGATCCGCGCCCGCAATTTCATCAAGCCGGCGCAGATGCCCTATCACACGCTGACCGACCGCGATTACGACGTCGGCGATTTCGAGGGCGCGATGCGCGCTTGCCTGGCCAAAGCCGATCGCGCGGGTTTTGAAGCCCGCGCCGCCGCCGCCAAGGCGCGCGGCAAAGCGCGCGGCTTCGGCTTCGCCAGCTATATCGAATGCACCGCCTGGGGCGAGGGCGAGCAGGGCTCGGTCACGCTCAATAAGGACGGGACGCTCACCGTCGCCATCGGCACCCAATCGACGGGGCAGGGGCACGAGACCGCCTACGCCCAGGTCGTCTCCGAGCAGTTCGATCTGCCGCTGGAGCGCATCCACGTCATCCAGGGCGACACCAAGACGATCCCCACCGGCAACGGCACCGGCGGTTCGCGCTCCATCCCCATCGGCGCGGTTATGGTCGGGCGCGCCTCGACCAAGCTTGCCGCCACCCTGAAGGAACTCGCCGCCGACAAGCTGGAGGCGGCGATCGGCGACCTTGAGATCGTCGACGGCAAAATTCGTATCGCCGGCACCGACCGGGCGCTCGACCTCGCCGAGGTCGCCGCGCTGCCGCAGGCCAGCCCCGACAAGCTGAAGGCGGTCGAGGAATTCGTGCCGCCGAACGCGACCTATCCCAACGGCACGCACGCCTGCGAGGTCGAGGTCGACACCGAAACCGGCGATATCAGGCTTCTGCGCTACACCGTCGTCGACGATTTCGGCTTCACGCTGAACCCGTTGCTATTGGCGGGCCAGGTTCACGGCGGCATCGCGCAGGGGGCGGGGCAGGCTCTGGCGGAAAAGGCGGTGTTCGATGAGGACGGCCAGCTCGTGACCGCGAGCTTCATGGATTACAACATGCCGCGCGCCGACCACTTCCCGTCGTTCGATTTCGAGACCCGCAACGTGCCCTCCAACACCAATCCGATGGGATTGAAGGGCGCGGGCGAGGCGGGATCGATCGGCTCGACGCCGGCGGTGATGAACGCCATCGCCGACGCGCTATGGCGCTCGCATAGGGTCAAGCACATCGACATGCCGGCGACGCCGTTCGCCGTCTATACCGCGATCCAAGCGGCCGGCTGACGCGCAAAGGCCCGGGGCGAGCCCGGGCCTTTTTGCCTTGGTTGAGGCGATATCTTCGACCCCGCGCGCCGCCTCAGTGAAGCACGTTGCCGCCTCCGACCCCGACGCTCACATAGCCGCTGACACGAATGCACATCCCGTCGGGCGTTTCGATTCCGCGCACGCCGTCGATGTCGCAGGTTCGGGCCTTGTCCTGCGGCGGCTTCGTCTTAACGCCGCGCGACGGCAACTCCGCCGCTGTCGCGCCGCACGCCCATAGCGCCGCGGCGCAAAGGACGAGGCCGCGCCTCACAGGTTCATCGCCGCCTTCAGTTCGCGCAACCGATCGAGTTTCTCTTGCGCGCGCGGCTTGTTCTCTTCCGAGGCGTCGGCGACGTCTTCCTCGGCGTTCTTGATCTCCTCGTCGAGATGCGCGGCGCTGACGTCCTCGGCGGGAACGGCCGTTTCCGCCAGCAGGATGCATCCGCCGGGATTGACGTCAACAAAGCCGCCGCGCACGAAATAGCGCGAGGTCTTGCCGCCCTCGTCCTCGACGACGACGACGCCGGGACGCAGCGCGGTCATCACCGGCGCGTGGTCGCGCAGCACCAGAAAGTCGCCGTCGCTGCCCGGCGCCAGCACCGATTGCGCGGGCCCGTTGAATTGCGCCTTGTCCGGCGAGACCAGTTCGAAGTGAAAGACGGCCATACGAAGATTCCGCTATTCGATCCCTTCCGCGATGCGCGGAAGGGCGCCGCAAAAGACCTCAGCCGCCCTCGGCCAGACGCTTGGCCTTCTCGACCGCCTGCTCGATCGGCCCGACCATGTAGAACGCCGCCTCGGGCAGGTGATCGTACTTGCCTTCGACGATGCCCTTGAAACCCTTGACCGTATCCTCGATCTTCACCTGCACGCCCGGCGAGCCCGTGAACACTGCGGCGACGTCGAACGGCTGCGACATGAAGCGCTCGATTTTGCGCGCACGGGCGACGGTCAGCTTGTCCTCTTCGGAAAGCTCGTCCATGCCCAGGATCGCGATGATGTCCTGCAACGACTTGTAGCGCTGCAACACCTGCTGCACGGCGCGGGCGGTGTTGTAATGCTCCTCGCCGACGATGGCGGCAGTCAGCATGCGCGAGGTCGAGTCGAGCGGATCGACGGCGGGATAGATGCCCTTCTCCGCGATCGAGCGCGACAGCGTCGTGGTCGCGTCCAGATGCGCAAACGAAGTCGCGGGCGCCGGGTCGGTCAAGTCGTCGGCGGGAACGTAGATCGCCTGCACCGAGGTGATGGAGCCCTTGGTGGTGGAGGTGATGCGCTCCTGCAAGGCGCCCATGTCGGTGGCCAGCGTCGGCTGATAGCCGACCGCCGAGGGGATGCGGCCGAGCAGCGCCGACACCTCGGAGCCCGCCTGCGTGAAGCGGAAGATGTTATCGACGAAGAACAGCACGTCCTGGCCCTGATCGCGGAAATGCTCGGCGACGGTGAGGCCCGATAGCGCCACGCGCATGCGCGCGCCCGGCGGCTCGTTCATCTGCCCGAACACCAGCGCGCATTTCGACTGCACGCCCTCGTCCGGGTGGTGCGGATCGGCGTTGACCTTGGCCTCGATGAACTCGTGATAGAGGTCGTTGCCTTCGCGGGTGCGCTCGCCGACGCCAGCGAACACGGAATAGCCGCCGTGGGTCTTGGCGATATTGTTGATGAGTTCCTGGATCAGCACCGTCTTGCCGACGCCGGCCCCGCCGAACAGGCCGATCTTGCCGCCCCTGGCGTAGGGCGCCATCAGATCAACGACCTTGATGCCGGTGACGAGGATCTGCGCTTCCGTCGATTGATCGACGTATAACGGCGTCGGTTGATGAATGGCGCGGCGCGCTTCCATCTGGATCGGCCCCGCCTCATCGACCGGCTCGCCGATCACGTTCATGATGCGCCCGAGCGTGCCGACGCCGACCGGAACCGAAATCGGCGCGCCGGTGTCGGTCACTTCCTGGCCGCGCACCAACCCTTCGGAAATGTCCATCGCGACGCAGCGAACGGTGTTCTCGCCGAGCTGCTGGGCGACTTCCAGCACCAGCCGGTTGCCGTTGTTCATCGTCTCCAGCGCGTTGAGAATGGGCGGAAGCTCGCCGTCGAACTTCACGTCCACGACCGCGCCGATCACCTGGGTGACGTGGCCGATGTTGTTTGCGCTCGCCATCTGATGTCGTCCTTCGCGAGAGGGTTAGAGCGCCTCGGCGCCCGAAATGATTTCGATCAGTTCTTTGGTGATCATCGCCTGGCGCGTGCGGTTGTAGCGCAAGGTGTATTTCTTCGCCATTTCGCCGGCGTTGCGGGTGGCGTTGTCCATCGCGCTCATCTGCGAGCCGAAGAACGAAGCCATGTTCTCCAGCAGCGCGCGATAGACGCGCACCGTCACCGCCTGCGGCAAAAGTTGCGCAAGAATTTCGCCCTCGTCCGGCTCGTAATCGTAGGAGAGCGCGTTATCGTTCTGCTGCGCCAGCTCAGGCGGGATGAGTTGCAGCGCCGTCGGGATCTGTGAAATGACCGAGCGGAAGCGGGCGTAGAACAGCGTGCACACATCGAACTGCCCGCTCTCGAACATCTCGATCAACTTGGCGGCGATCGGCTGCGCCGTCGAATAGGAGATCGTGCGCACCGCGCGCAACTCGATCAGTTCGACGATCTGCTTCTCGTGCGTGCGGCGAAGCTGGTCATAGCCCTTCTTGCCGACGCAGAGAATTTTGACCGTCTTGCCGGCGGCGGCAAGCGCGTTCGCCTTCTCGCGCGCCAAGCGCACGATGGAGGTGTTGAACGCGCCGCAAAGGCCGCGTTCGCCGGTGCAGACGACAAGCAGATGCGTCTGCTCGGCGCCGCTGCCGGCGAGCAGACGCGGAGCGTCCGCGCCGCCCACCGTGGCGCCGGCGAGATTGGCGAGCACAGTCTCGACCTTGTCCGCGTAAGGGCGCGCGGCTTCCGCCGCCGCCTGCGCGCGGCGCAGCTTCGAGGCCGCCACCATCTGCATCGCCTTGGTGATCTTCTGCGTCGACTTGACGGAGGCGATGCGATTCCTGAGGTCTTTTAACGACGGCATTGCGCCCTCTCAAACGATCAGGAAAAGCTCGCCGCGAACGCGTCCGCCGCCGACTTCAGCTTGGCCGCGTCCGCGTCCGAAAGGTCCTTCGACGTCCGGATCGATTCCAGAAGGTCGCTGTGCTTGGAGCGCAGCGTCCCGAGGAAGCCGCTCTCGAATTCCGCCACTTTGGTCAAGGGCAGCTTGTCGAGATAGCCGTTGACGCCGGCGTAGATCACGCAGACCTGCTCTTCCATCTTCAGCGGCGAATATTGCGGCTGCTTGAGAAGCTCAGTCAGACGCGCGCCGCGATTGAGAAGCCGCTGCGTCACCGCGTCCAGATCCGAGCCGAACTGTGCGAAGGCCGCCATCTCGCGGTACTGCGCCAACTCGCCCTTGATGCGGCCGGCGACTTTCTTCGTCGCCTTGGTCTGCGCCGAGGAGCCGACGCGCGACACCGAGAGGCCGACGTTCACCGCCGGGCGCACGCCCTGATAGAATAGGTCGGTCTCCAGGAAGATCTGGCCGTCGGTGATCGAGATGACGTTGGTCGGGATATAGGCCGACACGTCGTTGGCCTGCGTCTCAATGATCGGCAGCGCCGTCAGCGAGCCCGAGCCGAAATCGGCGTTCATCTTCGCGGCGCGCTCCAGCAAGCGGGAGTGCAGATAGAACACGTCGCCGGGATAGGCTTCGCGGCCCGGCGGGCGGCGCAGCAGCAGCGACATCTGGCGATAGGCGACGGCCTGTTTGGAGAGATCGTCGTAAACGATCACGGCGTGCATGCCGTTGTCGCGGAAATATTCGCCCATCGCGCAACCGGAGAATGGCGCCAGGAACTGCATCGGCGCCGGGTCGGAGGCCGTGGCGGCGACGATGATCGAATATTCGAGCGCGCCGTTCTCCTCCAGCACCTTGACGAACTGGGCGACGGTGGAGCGCTTCTGCCCGATGGCGACATAGACGCAATAGAGCTTCTGGCTCTCCGGCGCGCCTTCGACGTTGAGCGACTTCTGGTTCAGGATGGTGTCGAGTGCGATGGCGGTCTTGCCGGTCTGGCGGTCGCCGATGATGAGTTCGCGCTGGCCGCGGCCGATCGGGATCATCGAATCGATCGCCTTGAGGCCCGTCGCCATCGGCTCGTTGACCGATTTGCGCGGGATGATGCCGGGCGCCTTCACATCGACGCGGGCGCGCTTCTCGTAAGGGATCGGCCCCTTGCCGTCGATGGGGTTGCCGAGCGCATCGACGACGCGGCCCAGGAGGCCCTTGCCGACCGGCACGTCGACGATGGCGCCGGTGCGCTTGACGGTCTGGCCTTCCTTGATCTCACGGTCAGCGCCGAAGAGCACGATGCCGACATTGTCAGCTTCGAGGTTCAGCGCCATGCCGCGCGTGCCGTTCTCGAATTCGACCATCTCGCCGGCCTGCACCTTGTCGAGGCCATAGGCGCGGGCGATGCCGTCGCCGACGCTGAGCACTTGGCCAACTTCGGAAACTTCGGCCTCGGCGCCGAAATTGGCGATCTGGGCTTTCAGAATGGAGGAAATTTCAGCGGCGCGGATATCCATCAGCCGACCTCTTTCATGGCGATTCGAATGGCGTTGAGTTTGGTGCGGAGCGAGCCGTCAATCATGCGGCTGCCCAGCTTGACGATGAGGCCGCCAATGATGGCGGGATCGACGCGGACGGAAAGCTCGACGTCCTTGCCACTTGAGGGGCCGCGCAACTGATCCTTCAATGCGGCGATCTGCGCGTCGTTGAGCGGCGCGGCGCTCGTGACCTCGGCGCGCGTCAGCCCGCGGGCCGCGTCATAGAGCTTGTTGTAGCCGGCGGTCATGTCGGAGAGCGCGAAAAGTCGGCGCTTGGCGGCAACGAGGCGCACGAAATTGGCGGCGATTCCCGAAATCTCGGCGCGCTCCAGCAGCGCGTTCAGCGCCTTCGTCTGTTGCTCGGAGGAGAACACCGGCGAGCGCACGAGCCGTTGCAAGTCCGCGCTTTCGCCGATCATGTTCTGGATCGTCGCCAAGCTGGCCGCGACTTCCGCCGTCTGCCGCTGCTCGTCGGCGAGCGCATAAAGCGCGGAGGCGTACCGCCCGGCTACGCCCGAAACATGTTCGCTGTCGTCGGCCAAAGTTTCGCCCTTGTTGCGACGACCGACGACGTTCCGGTTGCTCCCCGGTCGTCCCCTGCCGTCCTCGTCAAGATTTCGCGCCCTGCGGCGACGCCGCGCGGCGGCGGTCAGGTAACATGGCCGCGAGGCGCGCGCAACGCGCCGGCGAGGGAATTCTCGCGCTTCGAAGAAGAATGATTGCGCGCCAGAAAGCAATGCAAAAATAGGTAATTAGTGCAATATGTGGTTGACAGAGCGCGGCCGCCTCGCCTTTTCTTCGCCTTGCCGCCCCGCTAATGCGTCGGAAAAATCCGACATGACAAGGCGGCGCGATGGCGAGCGAAACTGAAGACCCCGACGCTTTCGATGCGCTCGCCCATCCGTTGCGGCGGCGATTGTTGATGGAACTGCGCACCGGCGCGCGCTCGGCCTCCGAACTTGCCGCCGGGATGCCGGTTGGCCGCCCGGCGGTCTCCGAGCATTTGCAGGTGTTGCGGCGCGCCGGGCTCGTGCAGGTCGAGCGGCGCGGGCGCGAGCGTTATCACCATCTCGACCCGCGCCCGCTCACCGAGGTCGGCGGCTGGCTCAATCTTATGCTCGTCCATTGGGCGCGCCGCGTCGAGGATCTCGAACGCCTCACTTCTTCCCGAAAATGAGCTGCGACGGGTGGTTCTCGATCGAAAGGATCAAGCGGTCGATGTCGCTGATGGTCTTGCGCGCGTCCACGGCCATGCTCTCGTATTCCCGGAGACCTGAGCCGCTGAACCGCACCAGCCCCGTCGACATCTGGCGCACGCGCAGGTTCAACTGATCGGCGAGATCCTTGATCGACTTGGCCGCGTCGCTGACCTCACTCATCGCCCCCTTGGTTCCCGGCGCCCCAAGCAGGCTCTGGGCGCTCGTCATCAACCCGTCGAGCTTATCGGCGGATTTGTTGAGTTTGGCGGCGATGGAGGCGGCGTCCTTCAGCGTGTGGTCGAGATTGTCTTTATTGTCCTTCAGCGTCTGGCCGACGGTCGCCGCGCCGTCCATCAGCGTCGCGACCTTTTTGGCGTCGAAGGCTTTGGCGACGCCGTCGAGATCGGCGAGCGCCGAATCCAGCTTGGCGGCGGTGGCGTTGAGATGTTTGACCAGCGTCGCCGCATCGGCGAGCGCCTTCTGCGTCGAGCCGTCCTTGTCGCCGAGCGAGGCGGCGAAATTGGAGAGGTCGTTGACGCTCTTGCGCACCTTGGTCGCATCGACGGCGTTGACGAGCTTATCTGTATCGGCGCTGAGCTGTTCGAGTTTGCCCGCCAACGGTCCGATCTTGCGGCCGATCTCGCCGATGCCGGTGATCGCGCCCGCCAGGCCGCCCGAGGCGTCGTTCAGCGTTTTCGAGAAGCCGTCGATATTCTTTATCGTGTCGGCGAAGGCGGGGCCGCTGTCGGCGATCAGCTTGTCGGCGCGGGTGAGCACCGAATCCGCCTTGGCCGAGATGTTCTGCACATTGACGAGCAGGTTCTGGATCTGGCTCGGCTCGGCGGTCAATGTCGGCGGTTCGTCGCCTTTGGCCGTCAGCTTCTCGGCGTTGGGCGCGCCGCCGGTCAGCGCGATGGCGGAACCGCCGGTGAGGCCCTGCATTTCGAGCCGGACGATGGTGTCTTTTCGCACCGGGATGCGATTGCTGACTTCGATGATGGCGGCGACGTGGCTGGGGTCGTTGGGCAGGAAGCTGACCGACTTGACCTCGCCGACGCGCAAGCCGTTGAAAAGCACGGTTCCGCCGCGCGCCAGCCCCGACACTGAGCCCTGGAACACGACGCGGTAGCGCATCAGCTCCGACCCGCCGCCGTAGCCGGCCATCCAAAGCACAAAGAGAAACGCGCCGGCGATGACAGCCAGCGTGAACGCGCCAATGGCGACAAAATTAGCTCGGGTTTCCATACACTCGTCCTAGACGCAGGCGCGTCTATGTCGCCCGAAACCGACGGAATCAGGGCGGCCGACGTTGCGGCGACCGCGGCGGAGGTTTGCAAGGCGAGGTTAACGGAGGCTTGCGACGGCGGGAACCCAGATGGAGGATATGCGACCGCTCAGGGTGTTGCGTATATTGCGCGAAGCGTTCAGGCTATAGGATCAAGGATTATTGTGGTAGGATTTTACCGTAATTTCTAAGAGGAGAGCCAACGGGGATGGCCGAGGATATCCGTCCGGAGGAGGCCGTACGCGCCGCCAAGAGATGGCTGGCCGAGATTTACGCCGACGAGGCGATTGCTCGTATCGCTTTGGAAGAAGTGCGCTTTCGAGATGGAAATTGGGAAATAACGCTCGGCTTCAACAGGTGTGATCCCGAATCGCCCGCTCACCAATTCAAGGCGCTGGAAGACGTTCACGCACGACGGCAACGGATTTACAAAGTCCTCGTCGTCGCTGGAAACGACAATCACGTTATGGAGATGAGGGATCGCGAGGTCGCCTGATCCTTGGCAAAGACTCTCGCCCTCGACGCAAATTTGCTGGTGCTGCTGATGGTCGGCCTTGCCGACGTCAAATATATTGCGCGCCATAAGCGAACTCATCCAACCTATCGGGAAGAGCACTTCGATCTGCTGCTCGATGCGGTGAGACGGGCGCCGGCGTTGGCGACCACAACGCATGCGCTGACCGAAGCCTCGAACCTGCTTCGGCAATGTGCTCAGCCC
This sequence comes from Pseudomonadota bacterium, assembly GCA_021777795.1. Taxonomy (GTDB): domain Bacteria; phylum Pseudomonadota; class Alphaproteobacteria; order Rhizobiales; family Beijerinckiaceae; genus Roseiarcus. The sequence continues at coordinate 16,010 of JAJYDD010000035.1, forward strand.
ATGCGGTCGGAAATCATGGCTGTCCTGGCCAGCTTGATCCAGACCAGCGAGGAATTGACGCCCGAGGCGGCGCGCGCGTCCGCTACGCCTCAATTCCTTCGGCTCGGCCTGACCGACGCCGCGTTCACGCTATTGGATACCGCACGCTATCGGGTGATCTCTGCCGACCTCGATCTCATCGTTGCGTTGCAGGGGTGTGGCTTCGAGGTTGTGAATTTCCACGCGGAACTGTTCGATTGACCGGCGACGCGCGCCAGCCTCACCCCTGATCCCGCGCCGCCTCGTTCAATATGCGCGCCACATAGGGCGCGAACGAGCGCAGCACTTCGATGCGAAATACATTCTCCTCGCGCCGCCACAAGCCGATTTCCGCCTTCACCAACAGCGTGCGCGTCGACATGCCGACGGGAAAGGCGGTCAGGTCGAGATCGAGCGGGCAGCCGGCGGCGAGCAGCCGCGCCGCGCCCGGCCCCTCGACCGCGATGCCGACTTGACG
>JAJYDD010000504.1 GCA_021777795.1 Pseudomonadota bacterium
CAAGGGCGTGCTGGCGATGGACGAGAGCAACGGCACTTGCGACAAGCGCTTCGCGGCGGTCGGCGCTCCTCAGACCATCGAGGCGCGGCGCGCCTATCGCGAACTCATCATCACCGCGCCGGGGCTCTCTGAATGCGTGAGCGGCGCGATCCTCTACGATGAAACCATCCGTCAAAGCCGGGCGGATGGCGCCTCGTTCGTCAAGCTGATCCAGGAGGCGGGAATCGTGCCCGGCATCAAGGTCGATCTCGGCGCGAAGGATTTGGCGGGGCATCCGGGCGAGAAGGTCACCGAAGGGCTCGACGGCCTGCGCGAGCGCTTGCGAGATTATTTTGTGATGGGTGCGCGCTTCGCCAAATGGCGCGCGGTCGTTGCGATCGGGGGCGATATGCCAAGCCACGCGTGCCTGATTGCCAACGCGCACGCGCTCGCGCGCTACGCGGCGCTGTGTCAGGAGGCGGGCATCGTACCGATCGTCGAGCCGGAAACGATCATGGAGGGGGCCCATTCGCTGGCTGCCTGCGCTGAGACGACGGAAGCCGTTCTACGGGTCTTGTTTGCCTGCCTTGCCGAGCAAGGCGTGGCGCTGGAAGCACTGATCCTGAAGCCCAACATGATCCTGCCGGGGTCGGCCAGCGCGGAACGGCCGAGCGCGACGGCGGTGGCGCAGGCGACGCTTGGCGTGTTGCGTCGCGTCGTGCCGGCCGAGGTTCCCGGTGTCGCGTTTCTCTCGGGCGGCCAATCTGGCGAACTCGCCTCCGCCCGGCTCAACGCCATGAACGCAGCGCCCTCGCCGAATGCATCGGCGCCTTGGGCGCTTACCTTCTCCTACGCACGCGCGATTCAACAGCCGGCGCTGGAAATCTGGGCAGGGCGCGAGGCGAACAAACAACGGGCGCAGGCGACCCTGCTGCATCGGGCGCACTGCAATCGCGCCGCGCGCCAGGGCCGATACGCCGCAGCGATGGAGGTGAGCGGAGCGTGAGTTTGAACCCGCCGCAGCGCCTGTTCTACTTTCGCCACGGCGAAACCTCGTGGTCGCTGTCGGGTCGACACACTGGCGTCACCGACATTCCGTTGACGGCCCACGGTGAGGCGCAGGCGCGCGCGCTGCGGCGGTGGGTCGCCGCGATCGCTTTCGCGCATGTGTTCACGAGCCCGCGCCTGCGGGCGCGCGCCACCTGCGAACTTGCGGGCCTTGGCGCAGAAACCAACCTCGAGCCCGATCTTGCGGAGTGGAAATACGGCGACTACGAAGGCCGCCGCTCGGCGGAGATTAAGCAAAATCGACCGGGATGGGACATCTATCGTGACGGCTGCCCGAACGGCGAGCAACCTGATGAAATCGGGACGCGCGCGGACCGTCTGATCGCGCGCCTGCGCGAGTTGCGCGGCGACGTCGCGCTGTTTGCGCATGGCCAGTTCGGCAGCGTGTTTGTCGCCCGATGGGTCGGCCTCGCGCCGGCCGAGGGGCGGCATTTCCCGGTCGGGCCGGCCTCTATGGGCGTCCTGTCCTGGGATCGCGACCACCCGAAAACCCCCGTCGTCGCCCTTTGGAATGCGGCGCCAGATTTTCCGGCATAAGGCGATCGAGCGTCTTGCAAGTTTGGCTAAATGGGCGCGGCCCCGACCTTTTGTGAGGCGTTGACGATCGCATGTGTGATCGCCGCTACGAGGTCCGCCCTCCGATAAGGCTTCTGGATCAGCACCGCGTCCGGACCGAGCCCCAGGTTGCCCAGGAGATCGCCGGTGACGAACACGTGCGGCACGAAGCCTTCGCGTAGAATCGCTTTGACGGCCGCGACCCCATTGTCCTCGCCCAGGTTGATATCGACAATAATGAGGTCGGGACGGTGACTGCGAGCCGCCGCCACGGCGGAGCCCGCGTCGACGACCACAGCGACGACGACGTGGCCGAGATCCTCAAGGACCTCTGCCAGAAGCGGACCGATCATGAGATCGTCCTCGGCGACCAGCACCCGCAACGGTCTCATTGCCTCACTTCGCCTCCCGCGCCGGCTTCGTTGACCCAGTCGGTTGGGTTGGACGCCGCATCCCACAGTCCCGCAGTTGTTCCGGCCGCCCCGCCCCGCGCTGGCCGAGGTGGGCAAACCGCTCGGCCCGCTGCAAATTGTGGAGAGGTCCTCATGTCCAGGGCTCTCGCGGCCTGAGGGTGTTTCATTTCGGTGGGGCGTGAGCCTCAACGAGCCAAATCTGACGATCGACGCCGCGCGAAACCTCGGTGAAGAGATCGGCGGTGTCGGCGTCCCCGAATCCAGCAGCCTTGTCGATCGCCTCGCGGACGGATTGGCCGTAGGCGGCCAGCGTCGAGGCGACCGCGAACAGATGTTCCTTCTCGTCGGCGATGCGCAACGGATAGGGGACCAGGAACGAACGTTCGGCGGCGACCTGAACCGTGCCCTCCGCAATGGCGCCGAGGCCCGCCGCGCGCTCGGCGATCTGATCGGTATAGCCCTCGACCGTCTCCGCAACCTTGTCGAACAACTCGTGGACGGCGATGAACGTGGGACCGCGCACATTCCAGTGCGCTTGCTTCAACTGGCCGCGCAGGTCGATCGCCGCCGCCAAATGAAGGTTCAGCAGTTCCCCCGATTGCGCGCGAACGTTCTCGGAGAGGGTGTTGTGAGTCGGTTGCATGACCAAGCCTTGAGTTGGCCGCCGCACTGCGCGCACGAACCCGCGCGGTCGGCGTCGACGCAGCGGAGAAAGCGCCGCCCTGTGCGTCAACATAGCTGATTAGGCGCCGAAGGGAGAGGGACGGAAAGTACGCATTGCTGGTCGGAATACGGCCGAAATCGGGATCGCGGCCGACTGCGATTTCGCCAACGCGGCCGTGCTGGCGTGAGAAAGCGTCGCGTCGCTATCCAATTGTGGCGCCGCGCAAGCCGAGCGCGCGGCGACGCCGGCCTCGTTGCGGAGCGGACCCGCGACGCATGTCTATCCTCGATTGCCGCCAATCGAGAGCAGTAGCGCCAAGATGACCCGCTTAAGTAGAACCCGGGGCTTTCCCGCTCGCGCGTTTTGCTTGCTACGATCAGCGCTGAACCGCCCAGGCGCGAACTCGGGCGCGGCGGAAACGAGGGCGCGAAAATCTGATCCGGAGACCCTTCTATGAGTGTGCAGCAAGCCGTAGCAGGAGCCGGACTCCCAGAGAACGCCGCTGTCGCCGGCGGCCGCCCGCGCAGTTCGTCGCGGATGTCGTCGATGACGAGCTCGAGTTGGCAAGCCTTGCCGACCACGTGGGAGAGTTGCTCGCGCGACACTGGTTTTTCAGGCTCCTCGCTGAATCGTGTGGGCAAGGGGTCGGATTTTGTTATCCCCAGGTTCGCACGCGGTTGGCTTGCGGTATCGGAAAGGGATGCGAGACACCGATCTTTTCCAGTTGGCCTT
>JAJYDD010000505.1 GCA_021777795.1 Pseudomonadota bacterium
GCCAGGGCTCGGCCGCCGCCGCGCCCGCTTCCGCGCCCGCCACCGCTCCGGCCCCCGCCCCTGCGGCAGAGCCCGCCCCGGCGCCCAAGCCCGCCACGACCCGCCGCATGAGCCGCGCCGCCCACACCACCGCCGGCGAATTCGCCAGCGAGGGCGAGGCGAAAGGCCACTGCCCCTCCGACACCGTGGTCTGGGTCAACAACAAATCGCGCAAGTATCACTATGCCGGCGACCGCTATTACGGCACGACCAAGCACGGCGCCTATATGTGCGAGGGCGAAGCCAAGACCGCTGGCGACGCCGCCGCGAAGAACAGCAAGCCCAAGAGCTGACCTCGTTCCGACGCGCCCTATCCCAAGAGATCGATCAACGACGGGATCAGCGGCGCGTCGGCCGGCGGCATGGGGTAGTCGCGCAATGCGCGCGGGTTCGCCCATTTGAGCGCCTGGCCTTCGCGCGCCTGCACGAAGCCCTGCCATTTGCGGCAGATGTAGAGCGGCATCAGCAGGTGGAAATCGTCATAGGCGTGGCTGGCGAAAGTCAGCGGCGCCAGACACGGCGCTTTCACCTCGATGCCGAGTTCCTCGCGCAATTCGCGGATCAGGGCGTCTTCCGGGCGCTCGTCCGGCTCGATCTTGCCGCCGGGAAACTCCCACAGACCCGCGAGCGCCTTGCCTTGCGGGCGCTGCGCGATCAGCACGCGGTTGTCGGAATCCACCAGCGCGACGGCGACGACGAGCAGCAGCCTCACGAGCGGTAATCGCCGTTGATGGCGACATATTCCTTGGTAAGGTCGCAGGTCCAAACCGTGGCGTCGCCGGCGCCGATCCCGAGATTGACAGTGATGACGATGTCCTGGTTCTTCATATAGGCCGAGGTCGCCGCCTCGCTGTAGGCGGGATCGCGCAGACCTTCGGCGGCGACGCGGATGTCGCCGAACCAGATTTCGAGCCTGTCGCGCTCCGCTTTCTCGCCGGCCTTGCCGACAGCGGCGACGATGCGTCCCCAATTGGCGTCCTCGCCCGCCACTGCGGTTTTCACCAACGGCGAATTGGCGATCGACAGGCCGATGCGCTTGGCGGCGGCAGCGGATTCGGCGCCCCGCACCCGCACTTCGACGAAGTGCCGCGCCCCCTCGCCGTCGCGCACGACCTGATGCGCGAGATCGAGCAGCACCGCGTCGAGCGCCTGCGCGAACGGCCCGAGCCGGGGATCGGCGACGTCGGTTATCTCCGGCGCGCCGGTGGAGAACAGCAGCAGCGTGTCGGACGTGGAAGTGTCGCTGTCGACGGTGATGGCGTTGAAGCTGGTCTCGACGAATTTCGACAGCAGCGCCTGCAAGACCGGGGCGGCGACGGGCGCGTCGGTGAATACGAAGGACAACATGGTCGCCATATCGGGCGCGATCATGCCGGCGCCCTTGGCCATGCCGTTGATCGTCACCTGCGCCTCGCCGAGCTTTATCGTGCGGGTGGCGACCTTGGGATAGGTGTCGGTGGTCATGATGGCGCGGGCGGCGTCCATCATGCCGTCGGGCTTAGCCTCGTGCGCCAGCGTCTCCAGAACGCGGGTGATGCGCGACGCCTCCAGCGGCTCGCCGATGACCCCGGTCGAGGCCATGAACACCTGATCGGCGCTCGCACCCGTCGCCTTGGCGACCGCCTCGCCGATTTCCTCGACCGCGCTCATGCCGCGGTTGCCCGTGAAGGCGTTGGCGTTGCCCGAGTTCACGACCACCGCCCGCGCGAGGCCGCCGTTCAGCTTGTCGCGGCACCAATCGACGGGCGCCGAGGGGCATTTGGAGCGCGTGAACACGCCCGCGACCTGCGCCGGCCGGTCGAACAGCGCCATCATGACGTCGGTGCGGCCCGCATAGCGCACACCGGCGGCGACGCTGCCAAAGCGCACGCCCGCGATGACCGGCAGCGCCGGATAAGTCTTCGGGGCGAGCGGCGAAAGCGGGGCGGGCGCGGCCATGCGTCGGTCCTCGTTAAGGGGAACGCCGTCTTAGACGGGGTTGGCGGGATTGGGAAGGCGGTCCAAATGCGCTCCGGCGTTGATGCAATTCAACGACGGCGTGTACGGTTGTGCGGCTAATCGCGCCCGGCGCTATCAGGCCAAGGGGTTTTCGTGGCCATCATGTGGAACGGACGATTTCTGCGCCGCGCGTTGCTGGCCGTGGCGGTTCTAGGCTTGATCCTCGGGCTCCTCGCCGCAGGCGCGGGCCGCCCGGCCTGGGCGCAGGGGCTTTGGGCGGCGGGAACCGTCCCCGTGGTCGTCGCTTTGGCGGTCTCAATGACGAGAGACCTGCTCGCCGGACGGTTGGGGGTGGACGCCGTCGCCCTGGTCTCGATGTCGGCGGCGCTGTTTCTGGGCCAGTCGCTCGCCGGAATCGTCGTCGCCATCATGTACGCCGGCGGCAATCTGTTGGAGGATTTCGCGGTCGCCCGCGCCGAGCGAGACTTGAAATCGCTCATCGACCGCGCGCCGCGTCTGGCGCATCGGCGCGTCGCTTCCGGTTTCGAGGATGTTCCCGTCGAGGCCGTCGGGGTCGGCGATGTGCTGTTGATCCCAGCGGGCGAGGTCGTCCCCGTCGATGGCGTCATCGTCGACGCGGCGGCGACGCTGGACGAGGCCGCCCTGACGGGCGAGCCGATCCCCGTCACCCGGCGCGGCGGCGAACTCGCGCGCAGCGGCGTCATCAATGTCGGCGAAAGCTTCGCGCTTCGCGCCAGCGCCACGGCGGGCGAAAGCACCTATGCCGGCATCGTCCGCATGGCGACGGCGGCGCAGACGGCGAAGGCGCCCTTCGTGCGCGTCGCCGACCGCTATGCGCTGGGCCTGTTGCCGGCGACGCTGCTGCTGGCGGGAGGGGCATGGTTCCTATCGGGCGATCCGATTCGGGGCCTGGCGGTTCTGGTCGCCTCGACCCCCTGCCCTTTGATCCTGGCCGCGCCCGTCGCCTTCCTCGCCGGCGTCTCGCGGGCGGCGCGGCTTGGCATTCTCATCAAGGGCGGCGGGCCGCTGGAGGCGCTGGCGCGCGCCCACACCGTCATGTTCGACAAGACCGGCACGCTGACAGTCGGCGGCGCGAGGCTGCTCGCCATCGAGACCGCGCCGGGCCAGGACGCGCCGGAGGTTCTGCGTCTGGCCGCCTCGCTGGAGCAGGCATCCCACCACGTCGTCGCCGCCGCCATCGTCGCCGCCGCCACGGCGCGCGGGCTGAACCTGGAGGCGCCGCAGGACGTTCGCGAGACGCTGGGCTCGGGCCTTGAAGGGACTATCGAAGGCAAGCGGGTCAAGGCCGGTTCGCGGCAGATCGTCTATGGCGGGGGCGTGCTCGAAAATTGGGCTTTGCGCGCCTCGCGTCGCGCGTCCTGGCGCTCGGCGCTCAGCGTGTTCGTCTCC
>JAJYDD010000506.1 GCA_021777795.1 Pseudomonadota bacterium
CCGCCAACGCCCGGTCGCGCGCCGCGGCCTGCTCGGCCAGCGCCTCGCCGCGCGCGTGCGCATCGAGGAAATTCTGCGTCGCGCGGGCGAGGTCGTCGAGCGCGCGCGTGTGGCGGCGGCCGAGATCGGCCTGCTGCGCGGCCAGATCCCCGATCCGACGTTGGTGCAGGGTCTCCTGTGCGTTCAGCGTTTGCGTCGTCTCCAGAAGCCTGTCGTCGAGTTCGGCCTCGCGCTGCGCGGCCTGGGACAGCGCGGCGTCGAGGTCGCCGATCCGCGCCTGCGCTGTGGCGAGGGCGGCCTCCGTTTCCGCCAACGCCCGGTCGCGCGCCGCGGCCTGCTCGGCCAGCGCCTCGCCGCGCGCGTGCGCATCGAGGAAATTCTGCGTCGCGCGGGCGAGGTCGTCGAGGGCGCGCGCGTGGCGGCGGCCGAGATCGGCCTGCTGCGCGGCCAGTTCGTCGCCGAGCCGGGCCTGTGTGGCGCGCTCATCTTCGAGCGCGGCGTTGGTCGCGGCCAGATCGCCGATCCGCCGCTGGTGCAGCGTCTCTTGCTCGAGCAGCGTTTGCGTCGTCTCCAGCAGCCTGTCGTCGAGCTCGGCCGCGCGTTGCAGGGCGCGCGAATGCCGGGTTTGCAGGTCCGCCAACTCATGCCGTCTGGAAAAGAGTTCGGCCTCCGTGTCGCCGAGCCGTCGCTGAAACGCGGCGACGCGCGCCTGCGCGGCGCCGAGTTCGGCGGCGAGATCCTCGTTGGCTGCTGTCAGAACGGCGACCCGGCCGCGCTCCATCGCCACGGCCGCCTCCGCCGCCATCGCCCGGTCTTCCGCCGCGCGGGCGCGCTCGTCGGTCGCCGCGAGGACCGATTCGAGAGCGACGATCTTCTGGTCCAGCCCCAATCGGGCCGCTTCCTCCGCGGCGAGGCAGCCGGCAAGCTCCGCAGCCCTGGCGCCGGCGCGTTCCAGTTCCTCCCCGATCTGCGCCGCATGCGCGTCCTTCGCGGCGTTCTGCGCGGTCGCCGCGTCGAGGGCCGCCTGCGCCTCGCCGCGCTCGGCGCGCAGCGTCTCGAGGGTCCGCTGGATTTCCTGCGACGTGGATCGGAGAACCGCGGCGTTGTCCCGTTCGCTTTGAAGCAGTCGCTCCGATGTCTCGAGCTGCTGCGCCGACGCGGCCAGCCGCGTCTGCTGCCCGTCGAACAGGGCGCGATAGCTGTCTTCGATCCGGGCCTGTTCCTCCAGCGCGCGCGACAGTTCGTCGCGGATCGAAGCGATGTCCGGGACCGGTTTGGCCGCCGATTTCGATTTGCCGGGGTGGCTGCCTTTGGCTTTCGCCTTGCCTGGCGCGACCGATCCGCCAGCCCGCGCAGATGGCGACCGCAATCCCCGTGTCGATCGACCTTTCAAGCCGAATACCCTCCAACCGGATGCGACGTCGCCATCACAGGTCGCCGCCCGTCGTCCCGGCGCCCTATCTGCGCCGCGCCTTATAGGAGGGCCCGCAGTATCTTGTCGACACATATCTCCGGACTCTCGCGCGCCGTGTCCAGGCGGACCTCAGGCGATTCGGGCGGCTCGTAGGGGCTGTCGATTCCGGTCATGTTGCGGAGCTCGCCCCGGCGGGCGCGCGCATACAATCCCTTCACGTCGCGCCGCTCGCATTCCTCGATCGACGCATCGACGAACACCTCGATGAAAGCGCCGGCCGGGAACAGGGCGCGCGCGACCTCCCGCTCGCTCCGGAACGGCGAGATGAACGCCACAAGCACGATGAGGCCCGCATCAAACATGAGCCGCGCGACCTCTCCGATGCGACGGATGTTCTCGACCCGGTCGGCATCGGTGAACCCGAGATCGCGATTGAGCCCGCGCCGGATGTTGTCTCCATCGAGCAGGTAGGAATGTCGCCCGGCCGCGTAGAGACGTTGTTCGAGCAGGTTGGCCAAGGTTGACTTGCCCGCGCTCGGCAAGCCGGTAAACCAGACGCATCGGGCGACCTGATTTTTCTGCGTTTCCCGCCTGCCTCTGTCGATGTCCAGAGCCTGCCAGCCGACGTGGGGCGCATGGTCTGGCGCGAAGTCGACGGCCCCCGCGCCCGTCGTTTCGTATCGACGCCCGCCGTTGGCATGGCGCGCGCGCGGCCGGCGCGCCGCGCGGCATGGGTCGAGGGACAGCGGCCGCCCCGCCGCCACGGGGATTCCGACGGCGGCGTTCATCTCAGGCGTCCGTGCAAATAAACCGTTTTCATCGCTGCTGATTTCCCTGTCGGCCCACAGCCATCGATGGTCGCGCCAGCGCGCCATTTTCATTTCTCCCCGAACGAAACGACCGTAAACTCGGCGACGACATCCGCCTGCAATTTGATGTGGAGAGCCACGCGCTGCGTCGGAACATGACAGGCTCTTTGCCAAAGTCGATGGCTGGCGAACTTCGCTGTCGATTTGCAGAACATGGTCCGAACGATCCTGCTGATCGCTTGCGCGACGCCGCCGCGATCGAAGACGAGCCCGCGGCGTCGCGCAAGGCCGAAATCGTATTGGCGAGGGTCTTGACCGAGCCGATCGAGAGCCTGATCGCGTCGAGGCCCCAGGCGGGCGGGCGCCATTTCACGCGGGGCTTGCGCCGCCATGAAGGCGTCAGAACGTGATTTCAGCGGTTTCTGTAGACCGATACGCCCCGTGAGCGGATGAATTTCATGCTGGAGGCGTAACGCGCGCAACCTGCAAATCTTCAGTCGATTGGAATTGCAATGGATTGCCGAAACGCGGCGCAAGCGTTACCCGCCAAGCAAGCGACGGGGGCAGGATCGATGCGGCCGACTTCGTCAAGCGTCGCCTTCAGCCGCGCGGCGGCAACTCCGGCCGCTTCGGGCTCCTCGGCGGTTGTTGCGCCAAAAACAGCGCTTCGACCTTCCTCAGCCGCTCACGGGTGACAGATCAAGCGCGAGTTGCGGCGTCGATCGGCCGTCGAACCGGTGATCGGCCACCTCAAATCCGAGCATCGCATGGGCCGAAACCATCTCGCCCATGCGACCGGCGACGCGATCAACCTCGTGCTCGCCGCCGCCGGCTACAACTTCCGGCGCCTGCTGGCATGGCTGGCTCTCTTGTTGTCCGCAATGCTGATGACGCTCGCCGCCAGCCGAGCCTCTCGCACCGATCCGATCGCGGCTTAAAGCGCAAACTTCACGGACGACTCACGAAGCTGGTCTTCGATAATCATGGCGCCCTCCTCGATTACAAGCCAGTTACGGTAAAGAGCATGCGCCCTTCCGGGCGCGAGCCTGGCGAGGATCATTTCAAGCCGCTCGGGCTGGAGTAGGCGTACCTCCAGATGGTTGGCGACAAGATCGTCCAGCTTGTCCATCGCCGCCGCCATGTCCTCCCACGCGGTCGCTTCCTGTCGC
>JAJYDD010000507.1 GCA_021777795.1 Pseudomonadota bacterium
CGCCGCGATGCCGGTGGCCAAGGCGCTGGCGATCATGAGAAGCGACGTCGGCTCGGCCGTCGACGCGCGATGTTTCAACGCGCTCACCCGCGCGCTCGAACTCGCGAGGCCCGAACTCGCCGCTTAAAGCCCCATGCTTGACACCGCCCCCGCGCTCGGCGCATGCGCGAACATATAAAGCCGAGGGAGTAGAAACATGGACGCGGCCGTCATGCAGCAATCCGGCCGCCCGCTTAATCCCGGCGAGATCGCCGCCCGCATCGACCGTTTGCCGGCGACGAAAACCGTCTGGCGCGCGATCCTGCTGCTCAGCGCCGGCATGTTCTTCGAACTCTACGATCTCCTGTTCTCCGGCTATGTCGCGCCGAGCCTGGTCAAGAGCGGCGTGCTCAGCGCGACGACGCCGGGTCTGTTCGGATCGACGGGGGTCGCCAGTTTCATCGCGGCGCTGTTTTCGGGCCTGTTCGTCGGCACCATCGCCTGCGGCTTTCTGGCCGATCGCTACGGGCGGCGCGGCATCTTCACGGTGTCGCTACTCTGGTACACCGTCGCCAATGTGATGGTGGCGTTGCAGAACGACGCTTTCGGCCTCAACTGCTGGCGCTTCGTCTCCGGCATCGGCCTCGGGCTGGAGATGGTGACCATCGGCGCCTATTTGAGCGAAATGGCGCCCAAGCACATGCGCGGCCAGGCCTTCGCCGCCTCGCAGGCGATCGGCTTTTGCAGCGTGCCGGTGATCTCGGCGCTCGCCTATTATCTCGTGCCGCTAAAGGTGCTTGGCCTCGACGGTTGGCGCTGGGTGGTGCTGATCGGGGCGATGGCCGCCATCGTCATCGGCTTCCTGCGCTTCGCGCTGCCCGAGAGCCCGCGCTGGCTCGCCCGCCACGGCCGGGTGGAGGAGGCCGATGCGATCCTGACCCACATGGAAGCTCAGGCGGAGGCCGACACGGGGCGCCCCCTGCCGCCGCCGGGACCGCCGGAGCCGATCTCGCCGGCCGGGCGTTTCGCCGACCTCTGGGTTCCCCCGGTGCGTGGCCGCGTCATCCTGATGAGCGTGTTCAACGTGTTCCAGACCGTCGGCTTCTACGGCTTCCAGAACTGGGTGCCGACGCTTTTGGTGCATGAGGGCGTCGATATCACCAAGAGTCTCGGCTACACGACGGTCATTGCGCTGGCCGCCCCGGTCGGGCCGCTGATCGGCTTCTTCCTGGCCGAGCGGGTCGAGCGCAAATGGGTGATCGTGACTTGCGCCGGCCTCGTGCTCGTCTGCGGCCTGGTGTTCGGCGCGACGCGCGCCGCGCCGCTCATCGTGGCGATGGGGCTGATGCTGCAAGTGGCGGCCAACGGCATGTCCTACAGCTTCCACGCTTATCAGCAGGAATTGTTCCCCACCGGCCTGCGGGCCCGCGCTTCCGGCTTCGTCTATTCCTGGAGCCGGCTGTCGGTGATCTTCTCGTCCTTCCTCATCGCCTATATCCTGCGCAACTTCGATGTCGGCGGCGTCTTCGCCTTCATCGCGGCGGCGATGGTTGTGGTAATGACGGCGATCGGGCTGTTTGGCCCGCGCACCAGCGGCATCGCGCTGGAAAGGATCGGACACTGACTGTCATCGCGCTGAACCGACGCGGCGAGGGCGTGACGGCGGACGGGCGGGCGGTTCCCGGCGCCCTGCCCGGCGACGCGCCCGCCCTCGCGCCCATCTGCCGATATTACGGAACCTGCGGCGGTTGCGTCGCCCAGCACATGCCGGCGCCGCTCTATGCGGACTGGAAGCGCCAATCCGTCGTCGCGGCGCTGGCGGCGGCGGGCGTCAAGGCGGAAGTCGGCGCGCTCGTCGATGCGCACGGCGGCGGGCGGCGGCGGGCGACGTTCCACGCCCGCGTCGGCTCCGATGGCGCGGTCGAGGTCGGCTTCATGCGCGCCCGCGCCCACGATATCGTCGAGATCGACGCCTGCCCGCTGTTCGCCCCGGAGCTTTCCGCCGCCCCGGAGGTCGCGCGCGCGCTGGCGGAGGCGGTGAAAACCCTGCTCAAGCCGCTCGACATTCAGGCCACGGCGACGCTCGCCGGTCTCGACGTCGATCTGCGCGGCTGCGGCCCGCTGGGCGCCGGCGAAACGCGCCGTCTGCTCGGCGTGGCCGAGCGTTTAGATCTCGCCCGGCTCTCCAATCACGGCGTGGCGCTGATCGAGCGCCGGCCGCCGCTGGTCGCCTTCGGGACGGCGCGCGTCGTCGTGCCCCCCGGCGGTTTCCTCCAAGCGACGGCGGCGGGCGAGGAGACACTGGCGCAACTCGCCGCCGAGGCGCTGAAAGGCGCCGGGCGGGTCGCCGATCTCTTCTGCGGCGCCGGAGCTTTCGCGCTGCGTCTGGCGGGCGAACATTCCGTCTTCGCCGTCGACAACGACGCCGCCGCCATCGCGGCGCTGCGTCGCGCCGGCAATGGAAGCGTCGAGGCCGCCGCCCGCGATCTGTTCCGTCTGCCGCTGACCGCCGCCGAACTCGCGGCCTTCGACGCCGTGCTGTTCGATCCGCCGCGCGCCGGCGCGGCGCCGCAAGCGCGCGAAATCGCGACGAGCGGCGTCACGCGCGTCGTCGCCATTTCCTGCAACGCCGAGACGTTTGCGCGCGACGCGCGCATTCTCATCGACGGTGGCTTCGTCTGCGAGGGCGTAACGCCCATTGACCAGTTCCGCTACTCGGCCCATGTCGAGATTTTCGCGGCCTTCCGCCGCGCCAAGGCCAAGCGGCGAAGGAGTGTTCTGGGTTGAGCGATCTGATCGAACGCCTGCGCGCTATCGTGGGGCCGGCGCATGTGCTGACAGAGGCCGCCGATTTCGAGGGCGCGCTGGTCGAACCGCGCGGGCTCTTTACCGGCGAGGCGCTGGCGCTGGTGCGCCCGGCGAATACGGCCGAGGTCGCCGCCGTCGTCGCGGCCTGCGCCGAGGCCAAGACGCCCATCGTTCCCCAGGGCGGCAACACCGGGCTCGTCGGCGGCCAGATTCCGCTGGGGCCGGAGATCGTCTTGTCGCTGAAGCGGCTCAACCGCGTGCGCGAGGTCGATGCGCTGGCGGACAGCATGATCGTCGAGGCCGGCGTGACGCTGGCCGAGGCGCAGGCGGCGGCCGAGCGCGCCGACCGGCTGTTTCCGCTGTCGCTGGCCAGCGAAGGCTCCTGCACCATCGGCGGCAATCTCGCCACCAACGCCGGCGGCGTCGCCGTGCTCGCCTATGGCAATGCGCGGGAATTGACGACCGGCGTCGAGGTCGTGCTCGCCGACGGGCGCATCGTCAACGCGCTCTCCAAGCTGCGCAAGGACAACACCGGCTACGATCTCAAGGATCTGTTCGTCGGCGCCGAGGGCACGCTGGGCATCATCACCGCGGCGGCGCT
>JAJYDD010000508.1 GCA_021777795.1 Pseudomonadota bacterium
CATTACCCAATCCGGCGACGACACGGTGATCCACCTCGACGCCTCCGATACGCTGACGCTGACCAACGTGCAGGCGTCGAGCCTCAAGGCGTCGCAGTTCGTATTTTCGTGAACGCCCCGCCCTTGCCTTCGCGCGCCCGACCGCTCATCCTCGCGCGCGAAAACATGGGAGGATGGAATGGCGCTCAACGGACGCTGCTTTTGCGGCGCGGTGGAGATCGAGGTTAGCGGCGAGCCGGAGGCGATGGGCTATTGCCATTGCCAATCCTGCCGGTCGTGGTCGGCGAGCCCGGTCAACGCCTTCAGCTTGTGGAAGCCGGACAGCGTGAAGGTGACCAAGGGCGGCGACAATATCGGCGCCTTCGCCAAGACGCCGATGAGCGAGCGGCAATATTGCACCGTCTGCGGCGGCCATTTGATGACCAGCCACCCCCCGCTCGGCGTGATCGACGTCTATGCGGCGACCATTCCGGGGCTCGATTTCAAGCCGATGCTGCACGTCAACTACGCGGAACACGTGCTGCCGATCAAAGACGGCCTGCCGAAAATGAAGGATTTCCCCAAGGAGTTCGGCGGCTCCGGCGATACGCTGCCGGAGTAGCCAGCCTCTCACAAATCCTTGAACCCCTTGCCCTCGGCGACCAGCTTCTCCAGCAGCGCCGAGGGCTTGAACGCCGCCCCCATCGTCGCCTCGAAGCGCTGCATCGCCGCCAGCACCTTGTCGAGCCCGAGTCCATCGGCCCAGAACATCGGCCCGCCCGTATAGACCGGCCAGCCGTAGCCGTTGATCCAGACGATGTCGATGTCGGAGGCGCGCTGCGCCTTGCCCTCCTCCAGGATCTTGGCGCCCTCGTTGACCATCGGATAGAGGCAACGCTCCAAAATCTCCTGGTCGGAGATTTCGCGTCGGTTGATCCCCTTGGCGGCAGCGAAATCCAGAATGATCTTCTCCACCAGCGCCGAGGGTTTGGCGTTGCGGTTCTCGTCGTAATCGTAGAAGCCGGCGCCGGTCTTTTGGCCGCGCCGATCCTGTTCGCACAGGATTTCGCGGATGGTGGAGGACGAGGTCTTCTCCTTCGACCAGCCGATGTCGAGGCCCGCCAGATCGCTCATCGCGAACGGCCCCATCGGCATCCCGAAATCGTAGAGCACGCGGTCGACGTCCCACGGCATCGCGCCTTCCAGGATCAGCGCCTGCGCCTCGCGCTGGCGCTGCGCCAACATGCGGTTGCCGACGAAGCCGTGGCAGACGCCGACCACGACGCCGATCTTGCCAATCTGCTTGGCGGTTTTCATCGCGGTGGCGAGCACGGCCTTGTCGGTCTTTTCGCCGCGCACGACTTCCAACAGCCGCATCACATTGGCGGGCGAGAAGAAATGCATCCCCAGCACCGAGCCCGGCCGCGAGGTGGTCGCGGCGATGGCGTCCACGTCGAGATAGCTGGTGTTGGAGGCCAGGATCGCGCCGGGCTTGGCGATTTTGTCGAGCTTGCCGAAGATGTCCTTCTTGATCGCCATGTCCTCGAACACGGCCTCGATGATGAGGTCGCAATCGGCGAGCGCGCCCAGATCGAGCGCCGACGACAACAGGCCCATGCGGGTCTCGACATCCGCCGTCGTCATGCGGCCTTTCTTGGCGGTGTTCTCGTAGTTCTTGCGGATGACGCTCAAGCCCCGATCGAGCGCCGCCTGCGCCGTCTCGACGATGGTGACGGGGATGCCGGCGTTGAGGAAGTTCATCGAGATGCCGCCGCCCATCGTGCCGGCGCCGATGACGCCGACCTTCTTCACCGGCAGCGTCGGGGTGTCGTCGGCGATGTCGGCGATTTTCCAGACCTGCCGCTCGGCGAAGAACACATGCCGCTGCGCTTTCGATTGCATCGAGCCGAGCAGTTCCAGGAACGCCGCGCGCTCGCGCTTCGCCCCTTCCGCGAACGGCAGTTCGACGGCGTCGCGCACGGCGTCGATGGCCTTCGTCCACGCCTCGAAGCCGCGGAATTTGCGCGCATTGGCTTTGCGGATCGCCTCGAAGATCTCCGGCTTGCCGCGGAACGGCGCCACCTTGTCGTCGCGGTCGCGCAATTTCACCAGCGGCAGTTTCTCGTCGATGACGCGCTGGGCGAAGGCGAGCGCGCCCTCGCGAAGATGGCCTTCGGCGACGATCTCATCGACGACGCCCCAGGTTTTCGCCTGCGCGGCCGCGAACGGCGCCCCCGACAGAATCGCCTCGGCGGCGGCCTGCGGCCCGATCAGGCGGGGCAGGCGCTGCGTGCCGCCGGCGCCGGGGATGAGGCCGAGCTTGATCTCCGGCAGGCCGAGCTTGGCCGAGGGCACGGCGACCCGGTAATGGCAGACCAGCGCCACCTCGAAGCCGCCGCCGAGCGCCGTGCCGTGAATCGCGGCGACGACGGGCTTGCTGCAATTCTCGATCGCATCCTGCGCCTCGGGCAGGCTGACGCCGGAGAACGGCTTGCCGAATTCCGAGATGTCGGCGCCGGCGATGAAGGTGCGCCCGCCGCAGATCAGCACGATGGCCTTGACGGCGGGATCGGCCTCGGCCTGCTTGACGCCGTCGCGGATGCCCTGGCGGACATTGGCCGAAAGCGCGTTGACCGGCGGCGAATAAATCGTCAGCACGGCGATGTCGCCCTCGCGCGTCAGCTCGGCGACGGAATTGACGGCGGTCATGCAGCCTCCCTTTTGAATTCGCCGTCGGCATAGCGCGGCGACGGCCTCACAGCAACGCCGCGCCCAGCCCATTGCGGAAGAGATTACGGAAATGCTCGCGATATTCGGCCGCCTGCACCATCAGAATCGCGAACATGTCGAGCGCCGGCGAGACGACGAAAGCCGTGCCCGCGACCCCGCCCCAGAAGAAATCACCCACCGCCCCCGGCGTCGGCGCCAGCCCGGCGTCGGTTCGCACCGCGAAGCCAAGGCCGAAGCCGTGGCCCGGCGGCATCAGCGGCGTCTCCTGGATCGCCATGTTCGGCGAAATATGGTTGCTCGTCATCAGCGCCAGCGTGCGCGGGCCAAGGATGGGCGCGCCGCCGCGAGCGAGCATGGCGCAGAAGCGGGCGTAATCGGCCAGCGTCGAGATAAGCCCCGTCCCCGCCATTTCGAAACGCGGCGGCGCGGTGTGGTTCATGCGGTCAATGCCCGCGGCGTCGAGCATGGCGAAGTCGTGCGGTTCCGCGCGGCGGCCGAGCTTATCGGGCGGGGTGTAAAACGCTGAGTCGCTCATCCCCAGCGGCTCGAAAACGCGCGTGCGCAAAACCTCGCCGAGCGAGGCGCCGGCGACGATCTCCACCACGCGGCCGAGCACGTCGGTCGAGAGCCCATATTCCCATGCCGTGCCCGGCTGGTGCATGAGCGGCA
>JAJYDD010000509.1 GCA_021777795.1 Pseudomonadota bacterium
TGCCGCGCCCAATGGCGCCGGGGTTGAGAAACATGTTCTCGCGGATCGTCAGGCCCACGGCCGAGGATTCCTCGATGCGGTCGCGCGCGATGAGGCCGATGCCGGCGCGCATCGCCTCGCCCGGCGTCGCCAGCGAGGGCGGCTCGCCGTCGAGCAGGATTTCGCCCGCATGCGGCAGCACGCCGAACAAAGCGCGGCTGATGCGCTCCTGCCCCGCGCCGCGCAGGCCGACGAGGCCGACGATCTCGCCGGGCGCGATGGCGAAATCGACCGGCCCCGCGCCCTCGACGGTCAGCCCACGCGCCGTGAGCCGGGCGGCGGGAGATTTCGGCCTCGGCGTCGCCTCGTATTTGTCGAGCGCCTTGCCGACGATGAGCGAGACAAGCTCCTCCGGGCTGGTTTCGGCGACCGCGCGTTCGCCGACCAGCAGCCCGTCGCGCAGCACCGCGATGCGGTCGGCGATCTCGAACACCTCGTCGAGCCGGTGCGAGACATAGATCATGCCGACGCCGCGCGCCTTCAGCGGCCTGAGCGCGGAAAACAGCCGATGCACCTCGTCGGCCGGCAGGGAGGCGGAGGGCTCGTCGAGCACCAGCACATCGGCCTGCACGCTGAGCGCGCGGGCGATGGCGACCAGCGATTTCTCGGTGCGGCTCAAGTCGCGCACGCGCCGCGTCGGCGGCAGCGGGCAATCGACCTGCGCCAGCGCCCGTCGCGTCGCCTCCTCGGCCGCCGCCCAGTCGATGAGGCCGAAGCGGCGCGGATAGCCGGTCGCCAGCACGATGTTCTCGGCGATCGTCATCCATTCGACGAGGCCGAGATCCTGATGGATGAAGGCGACCTTCTGGCGCTCGCCGAAGCGCGGCGGACGGTGCCGGTAAGGCTCGCCCTTGTAGAAAATGCCGCCCTCGGTC
Organism: Pseudomonadota bacterium; assembly: GCA_021777795.1. GTDB lineage: Bacteria > Pseudomonadota > Alphaproteobacteria > Rhizobiales > Beijerinckiaceae > Roseiarcus. Next base: position 915 of record JAJYDD010000509.1, read on the forward strand.
GGCTCGACGATGCCGCCCAGCGTCTTGATGAGGGTGGATTTGCCGGCGCCGTTTTCGCCCAGCAGCGCCAGAACTTCGCCCGCGTGCAGATCGAGCGTCACGCCGCGCAACGCGATGACGCCGCCGAAGCGCTTGACCACGCCATCGAAGCGGATGAGGGGCGTCTGTGGCGCGGTCGCGGACATGGCGGCCCTGTTTCCTCACCTGCGAGATTTTTATTCTGCAAACATGTTACCGATAACAAGAGGCTTTGACAAGCCCGCCTCGTTCAAGCGCGCAGCCGCGCGATCACCTGGGCTGCGAGGCTGTCGGGCGCATCGGTCGCCGAGACCTCGATGACGTCCGGCTCGCCCGAAGGCGGCTCCAGCGTCGTGAACTGGCTGTCGACCAGCGAGGCCGGCATGTAATGGCCGCGCCGCGCGGCGACGCGCTCGCGCATCGCCTCGGGGGTCGCGGCGAGATAGACGAAGCGCAGAGGCGGCCCGGCGGCGGCGCGCAGCCGGTCGCGATAGACCCGCTTCAGCGCCGAACAGGCGACGATGCGGCGCTTGCCCGCCTCGGCCAGCGCCGCGCCGATGCGGTCGAGCCAGGGCCAGCGGTCGGCGTCGGTCAGCGCATGGCCGGCGGCCATTTTCGCGCGCGCCGCATCGCTGTGGAGGTCGTCGCCGTCGATGAACTCGGCCCCGAGCGCGGCGGCGAGGGCCAGGCCGAGCGTGGTCTTGCCGGAGCCGGAGACGCCCATCACGACCAGCGCGAGCGGCTCAGAGGCAGGCGGTGATGCCGCCGTCGACATAGAGGATATGGCCATTGACGAAACTCGATGCGTCGGACGCGAGGAAGATGGCGGCGCCGACGAGTTCCTCGACATCGCCCCAGCGGCCCATCGGCGTGCGCTGGGCGAGCCAGGCGGAGAATTTCTCGTCCTCAACCAGCGCTTTGTTGAGTTCGGTGCGGAAATAGCCGGGCGCGAGGGCGTTGACGCGCAGGCCGTGGCGGCCCCAATCGGTCGCCATGCCCTTGGTCAGCATTTTCACGCCGCCCTTGGAGGCCGTGTAAGGCGCGATGTTGAGGCGCGCCAACTCGCTCTGCACCGAGGCGACGTTGACGATGCTGCCGCGCTTGCGGGCGATCATACGCTTGGCGACCGGTTGCGCGACATAAAACACGCTGTCGAGATTGGCGCGCATCAACTCGCGCCAGGTGTCTTGCGAATAATCCTCCAGCGCGCCGCGCCGTTGGATGCCGGCGTTGTTGACGAGCACCTGGATCGGCCCGAAATCGCGCTCGATCCCGGCGACCGCCTCTGCCGCCGCGTCGCCGTCGGTGACGTCGAACACGGATTCGAACACTTGCCCGCCCTCGGCGCGCAATTCCGCCGCCGCCTTGGCGACCGTCTCCGCCGTTCGCCCGTTGACGACGACCCGCGCTCCGGCCCCGGCGAGGCCCTTGGCGAGCGCGAAGCCGATGCCGGCCGAGGAGCCGGTGACCAGCGCCACCGCGCCATCGAGCCCGAACAATCTGGTGACCAGCGCGGTCATGCGTCCTCCCTTTTGACGTGCGTTTGCGTTATCGATAACACGAGATAAGCGTCAAGGGGAGGGATCATGCGCGCCGTCGTCGCCCATGCGGCCAAGGATCTCAGGATCGAGGAGCGGCCGGTCGCCGAACTCGGCGCCCGCGACGTGCGGGTGCGCGTCGCCTTCGGCGGCGTCTGCGGCTCGGACCTGCATTATTACCACCACGGCGGCTTCGGCGTCGTGCGGCTGCGCGAGCCGATGATTCTGGGCCACGAGATCGCCGGAATCGTCGAGGCGGTTGGCGCGCAATGCGAGCGGGTCAAGGTCGGCGAGCGCGTCGCGGTCAGCCCGAGCGTGCCCTGCAACGCCTGCCGCTATTGCCTAGAGGGCCGGCAGAACCAATGCCTCGACATGCGCTTCTATGGCAGCGCGATGCGCTTTCCGCATGTGCAGGGCGCTTTCCGGGAATCGTTGGTTTGCCTGGAATCGCAGGCGCATCGCGTGCCCGATGGCATGAGCCTGCAAGAGGCGGCGATGTGCGAGCCGCTGGCGGTGACGCTGCACGCCACAAGACGCGCCGGCGGGTTGCTCGGCAAGCGCGCGCTCATCAGCGGCAGCGGGCCGATCGGCCTGCTCTGCGCGCTCAGCGCCCGGCGCGCCGGAGCGGCGGAGATCGTCGTCACCGACATCGCCGATGGGGCGCTTAGTTTCGCCGAACGCCTCGGCGTCGAGCGCACGATCAATGTCGCCCGCGAACCCGCCGCGCTCGATGGCTACAAGGCCGACAAGGGCTATTTCGATGTGCTGTTCGAGGCCTCCGGCGCGGAAGCGGCGTTGCGATCAGGCATCGAGGTCGTGCGGCCCGGCGGCGTCATCATGCAGCTTGGCCTGGGCGGCGAGATGACGCTCCCCGTCAACGCCATCACCGCCAAGGAGATCGACCTCAG
>JAJYDD010000036.1 GCA_021777795.1 Pseudomonadota bacterium
CGTGCTCGACGCTGTTTTTGGACGCGGCGCGATCTTGAATGAGTTGGTATGGCAAAGAACCAATGCCAAGGGACTGGCTTCGCGCCGGTTTGCTCGAAACCACGACATCATTTTTAGCTACCACAAATCCGAAGAATGGATCTGGAACTCGAATTACTTACCTCACAGTGCGGAATATCTAGAGAAGTTCTATCGCTTTAAGGACGCGGATGGCCGACGCTATCGGCTCGCGGATTTGACGAACCCGAATAAAGATCGGCCGAATCTGACTTACGAATTTCTCGGCGTTACCCGGGTTTGGCGTTGGACGCGCGAACGTATGCGACAGGCACATGAGTCGGGACTTATCGTGCAGACTTCAATCGGCGGCGTCCCGGCGCTCAAGCGCTATCTCGACGAGCAGGAAGGCACGCCCATCGGCGACGTCTGGACCGATATCCGCCCGGTTCAATCCGGCTCGCGCGAGGCGCTGGGCTATCCCACGCAGAAGCCGCTGGCGCTGCTGGAGCGCATCCTCGCCGCGTCCTCGAACCCCGGCGATCTCGTGCTCGACCCGTTCTGCGGCTGCGGAACGACGGTTCACGCGGCCGAGAAGTTGGAGCGGCGCTGGATCGGCATCGATGTCACCCACTTGGCTGTGAGCCTGATTCGCCGCCGTCTCGTCGATGCGTTTCCGCAAAGCCGGTTCGACATCGTCGGCGCGCCGACAGACCTCGGCGGCGCCCGCCAACTCGCCGAAAACGACAAGCATCAGTTCCAGCTCTGGGCGCTTTCGCTGATCGAGGCCCAGCCGTTCAAGGGCGGTCGCAAGGGCGCGGATGGCGGCGTCGATGGCTATCTCTATTTCAAGCCGGACGGCAAGACGGTCGAAAAGGTCGTCGTGTCGGTCAAGGGCGGCGGCAACGTCGGGGTGGGCATGGTTCGCGACCTCATCGCCACCGTCGAGCGCGAGGGTGCGAAGGTCGGCGTGTTCCTGACCCTGGAAGAGCCCACCACCCGGATGCGTGTGGAAGCGACCGCCGCCGGCTTCTACGAAAGCCCCTTGCACGGAAAGTTCGCGAAAATCCAAATCCTGACCGTCGAAGACCTCCTGAGCGGATCGAAACCGCATTTGCCGTGGATCGATTCCTCCATCTTTCGCAAGGCCAAGCGCGAGAAATCCGACAAACAGGGGGATCTCGACCTGTGACCGCCTCCGCGCTCGAAGCCGCGCCGTCCGCCCCGGCGCCCGCCGCCTCGCGCCCGTTCGGCGCCTTCGAATGGCTCGTCGCCCTGCGCTATCTGCGCGCCCGGCGCACGAAAGGCTCGATCTCGGTCATCGCCGGCTTCTCCTTCGCCGGCATCGTGCTCGGCGTCGCCGCGCTCATCGTCGTGATGGCGGTGATGAACGGCTTCCGGCTCGATCTCATGGACAAGATCATCGGCCTCAACGGCCACATCTTCCTGCAAGGGGTCGAGACGCCGCTCACCGATTACGCCGCCGTCACCGCGCGCGTCGCCAAGGTTCCCGGCGTCAAATTGGCGATGCCGGTTGTCGAGGGGCAGGTGTTCGCCTCCTCGCAATATGGCCAGTCCGGCGGGCTGGTGCGCGGCATTCTGGAGAAAGACCTCAAGCGTCTGCCGGGGATCGCCGGGCATATCACGCAAGGCTCGCTCGAAGGGTTCGACAAGGGCCAGGGCGTCGCGGTCGGGGCCAAGCTCGCCGAACATCTGAGCCTGCGCAGCGGCGACAAGATCACGCTCATCACCCCGCACGGGGCCGACACCCCGTTCGGCGTCACGCCGCGCATGAAGACTTATAATGTGGCCGCGATCTTCAAAGTCGGCATGGCCAATTTCGACGGCGCCTTCATCTTCATGCCGCTCGCCGAGGCGCAGGGCTTTTTCAACCTCGACGGACAGGCTAATGTCATCGAGGTCTATGTCGACGATCCCGACCATATCGACCGCCTCAAGCCCGCCATCGACGCGGCCGAGCAGCGGCCGATGATCGACACCGACTGGCGCGAGACCAACCGTACCTTCTTCGACGTGCTGTCGGTGGAGGCAAGCGTGATGTTCGTCATCCTGTCGCTCATCGTGCTGGTGGCGGCGCTCAACATCATCTCCGGCCTCATCATGTTGGTGAAGGACAAATCGCGCGCGGTGGCGGTGCTGCGCACGATGGGGGCGACGCGCGGGGCGATTCTGCGCATCTTCCTCATCACCGGCGCGGCGATCGGCTTTGCGGGAACCTTCGTCGGCTTGATCGTCGGGCTCGTCGTCGCCCACAATGTCGAGCCGCTCAGACGCTTCCTGAGCTGGCTCACCGGCGTCAACCTGTTCCCGGCCGAGATCTACAATCTCTCGGGCCTGCCGAGCCGCGTCGAGCCCACCGATGTCATCGCGGTGGTGGCGATGGCGCTGGCGCTGTCGCTGCTGGCGACGATCTACCCGTCCTGGCGCGCCGCGCGGCTCGATCCCGTCGAGGCGCTGCGCTATGAGTGAGACGCCGGCGCTGTATCTGGATAACCTGTCGCGGCGCTACGGCGAGATCGAAGTGCTGGCCGGCGCACAACTGACGCTCTGGCCGGGCGAGGCGGTGGCGCTCGTCGCCCCCTCGGGCGCTGGCAAATCGACGCTGCTGCATCTGGCCGGCCTGTTGGAGACGCCGGATGCCGGCGAGGTCTATATCGCCGGCCAGCCGACGCGCGCGCTGGCGGACAACGCCCGCACCGCGCTGCGGCGCCACCATATCGGCTTCGTCTATCAGTTCCATCACCTGCTGCCGGAATTCTCGGCGCAGGAGAACATCGCGCTGCCGCAGATGATCGCGGGCCTCGGGCGCGCGGAAGCCTCGGCGCGCGCGCGCGAGTTGCTGGCTTATCTCGGGCTGGAGGCGCGGGCGCGGCATCGGCCGGCGGAGCTTTCGGGCGGCGAGCAGCAGCGGGTGGCGATCGCCCGCGCGCTCGCCAATGCGCCGCGCCTGCTGCTGGCCGACGAGCCGACCGGCAATCTCGACCCCAAGACCGCCGATCATGTGTTCGCGACGCTGTCGGCGCTGGTCAAGGCGAGCCGGGTCGCCGCGCTGATCGCGACGCATAACATGGACTTGGCCGCGCGCATGGACAGGCGGGTGACGATCCGCGAGGGGCAGGTGGTGGAGTTCGATTGACGCCGGCCGCTGGCGCGCTACTCTCGACCCATGTCCGAGGATCACGACCATTCCGAGCTATCGCCGATCGCCGCCCGCGTGCGCGCGCTGGAGACGCTGCTGACCGAGAAGGGCTATATCGAGCCCGCCGCGCTCGACGCCATCGTCGAGACCTACGAGACGAAAATCGGCCCGCGCAACGGCGCGCGGGTGGTGGCGCGGGCTTGGGTCGATCCCGCCTATCGCGAACGGTTGCGGGCGGATGCGACGAAGGCCATCGCCGAACTCGGCTATGCCGGCCGCCAGGGCGAGCATATGGCGGCGGTGGAGAATGGCGCGGGCGTCCATAATGTCGTCGTCTGCACGCTTTGCTCCTGCTACCCCTGGCCAGTGCTCGGCGTGCCGCCGGTCTGGTACAAGTCGCACGCCTATCGCGCCCGCGCCGTGATCGATCCGCGCGGGGTGCTCGCCGAGTTCGGCGTGACGCTGCCCCGGGAGACGGAAATCCTCGTCTGGGACTCCACCGCCGAGATGCGCTACCTCGTCATCCCCGAGCGCCCGCCGGGGACGGAGGGCTGGAGCGAGGAAAGGCTCGCCGCGCTCGTCACCCGCGACAGCATGATCGGAACCGGGCTCGCGCTCGGCCCCTCGACATGAACGGCGCGCATGACCTCGGCGGCATGATGGGCTTCGGCCCGCTCGCGCCCGAGCGCGACGAGCCGGTGTTTCATTCGCATTGGGAGAGCCGCGCCTGCGCCGTGACGATTGCGGCCGGCGCCTGCGGGCTTTGGTCGCTCGACGAGAGCCGCTCGGTGCGCGAAAACTTGGCCCCGGCGCAATATCTGGCCAAACCCTATTACGATGTCTGGATCACGGCGCTGGAAAAGCTCGCCGTCGCGCATGGGCTGGTCTCGGCCGAGGAACTTGCCGTCGGCCGCCCGCTCGCTCCGCCGCGCGCGGCGCCCAAGGTGACCCCGCGGCGCATGGCCGAGGCCATCGCGCGCGGATCGCCCTATGACCGGCCGCCCTCTGCGGCGGCCGCCTTCGCCGTCGGCGACAGGGTGCGGGCGCGCATGATGAACCCGCCGGGCCATACGCGGCTGCCGCGTTATGCGCGCGGGCGTGTCGGCGAGGTCGCGGCTTTGCGCGGCGCCTTCGTGTTTCCCGATACGAACGCGCACGCCCAAGGCGAAAACCCGCAATGGCTTTACACCATCCGCTTCACCGCCCGCGAATTGTGGGGCGACGACGCAGACCCCCGCTCCACCGTGACCATTGACGCCTTCGAGCCCTATCTTGAACCCGCCTGACCGCGCTTTCGCCGAGCCCTGGCACGCGCAGGCCTTCGCACTCGCCGTGGCGCTGCATGAGCGCGGCCTGTTCTCATGGAGCGAATGGAGCCAAGCGCTCAGCGCCGAAATCGCCCGCGCGCCGGAGCGCGACTATTACGCGAACTGGCTGGAGGCGCTGGAGGTTCTGATCGCGGCCAAGGGCGCGGGAACGCGCGTCGAGTTGGCGGCGCTAACGCAGGCTTGGCTGGAGGCGGCGGAGGCTACGCCGCACGGCCAGCCGATCGTGCTGCCTGGACGCTAGCGCGGGCGGAAATCGCCTTCCGCAAGATCATTGCCGAAAAGCAGTTGACGTCCATCCTACTAGAAGGTAGATTTTGGACATGAGCAATCTGTCGACCACCTCCGACGAGATCCTGGATTGTGCGCGTTCTCTGATCGTCGCTGGCGGCTACAATGGGTTCAGCTACGCCGACATCGCGGAGGCGGTCGGGATTCGCAAGGCGAGCATCCATCATCATTTCCCGAGCAAGGTCGATCTGGTTCGAACGCTGGTTGCTCGGTATCGCGGAGAAGCTGTAGCGGGGTTGTCGAAACTCGAACTTCAGGCGTCCGACCCGCTCGATCAGCTTCGATTCTATCTCGGCTATTGGGAGGCCTGCATCGCCGACGCCAACGCCCCGTTCTGTGTTTGCGCGCTGTTGGCGAGCCAACTTCCGGTGCTGCCCGAGCCAATCGGCCTGGAAGTTCGGGCGCATTTCCGCTCCCTGTCGAAGTGGTTGACGGCTGTGCTGGAGCGCGGCGCGCAGAACGGCCAGCTTAAACTCACGAACACTCCTCACGCCGAGGCCGAAGCGTTCATGGCGACGGTTCACGGCGCAATGCTTTCGGCGCGCGCCTATGGCGATGCGAAGGCGTTCGTCGTCGCGACAGGCCCTCTCCTGCAGCGGCTCGCGCAGAATCGACCGTAAAAGTCGAAGCCAACGTGGTCGCGATTCCGCTTGCCCGAATCCCCTACCTACTAGTCGAAAGGAAATGCTATGTTTGGGATCTCGCCACTCGGCTGGGTGCACACGCTCGGTAGCCTGCCGGCCATTCCGCTGGCGGCCTATATGTTTGCCCGTCACGGGCGCATCGCGCCTCGGTCGGCGCCCGGCGTCGCTTATTTCGTCTCCATGATGATTGGCGCGGGCACGGTATTCTTCGTCGCGCGCCAGCCTGTCGGCTACGTGATCGGCGTGGTGACGATCCTGCTGCTGCTCGCCGGCTATGGCGTTGGTCGCATCTCGGCCCTCGGGCGCGCCGGCAGATACCTAGAAACGATCCTGCTCAGTCTGACGACGTTCCTGCTGATGCTGCCGGCCGTCACCGAAACCCTGCGCCGCGTTCCAAATGGCCATCCCTTCGTTACCGATCCGAAGTCGCCGCTTCTGCTTGGCGCGCAAGCCGGTCTCCTCGTCATCCTCATCATTGGCTTGATTGCCCAAATCACGCATCTGCGCGGGCAAGGCAGACCTGGGGCGTTCGCTCCGTCGGGCGGCATATCCGGCGAATGACAGGCCCGTTCACTCGCGCCCCAGGCGTGGGCGCGAAAAACGCGGCGCGAGCCCGAGGGCTTTGGCCTGCGCGCGCGCCGCCGCGCCGCCCACGACGCCGCTCAGCATCAGCGGCTTGCCGAAGTAATAGCCCTGCGCGACCCGGATGTGGGTGTGATCGCGCAGATAGACGAACTCCGCCTCGGTCTCGACGCCTTCGACGATGACTTCCGTCGCCAGCGCGACGCCAATCGATTCGATGGCCTTCAGCAGGCTCTGGCTGCGCGGCCGTTTGTCGATGTCGATGATGAGCGAGCGGTCGACCTTCACCTCGTCGGCGGTGATGTCGGCCAGCATCGCCAGCGAGGAATAGCCGGCGCCGAAATCGTCGATCGACAGATGCGCGCCGATCTCGCGGATCATCGGCAGCACGCGCGCCTGGAACTGACCCGAGGGCAGGAACGCCTCCTCGGTGATCTCCAGCGTGAAGCGTTTCGCCTGGCCGCTCGCCGCCAGCCGCTCCAGAAAGCCGCGCATGAAGCGGGTGTCGCAGGCGAGCCGGGCGGCGATGTTGAAGCCGAGGCGCACGTCGCGGCCGAAGGCTTCGTTGAGCGCATCGAGCGAAGCAAGGGTCTCCTCGAACACCAGCGCCGTGATCTCGGTGATGAGGCCGGCTTCGTCGGCGAGTGAGATGAGATTGCCCGGCGTCGACCAGCCGCCGTCTTCGTCGAGCCAGCGCATCAGCACTTCGAGCGAATCGACCGCGTTGGCGCGGAAATCGAATTTGGGCTGGAAGGCGCAGCCGATGCGCCGGTCGCGGATCGCCTGCCGCAAGGCGTTCTCTTCCCGCGCGCGCTCCCGCTCGCGGCGCTCGATCTCGGCTTCGAACAGCCGCGCGCCGCCGCCGCCACGCCGCGCCGCCCGCGCCGCCGCGCGCGCCTTGCGGCGCAGGCCCTCGGGCGTCGCGTCGCCCGCAGGCCAGATACTGGCGCCCGCGTTGGCGGAGGCGAAAATCTCCACCCCCTCGACCAGACAAGGCTCGCTGGCGCGGTCGGCGAAGCGCCGGCAGGCGGCGAGCGTCGCCTGCGGGGCGCCGGGATCGGCGACGAGGATGCAGAACCCGTCCGGCGCCACGCGCGCCACGAGATCGCCGGGGGCGGCTTCGCTCGCCAGCCGTTCGCCGATCCTGGCCGCCAGCGCGTCGCCGGCTTCCGCCCCGTGGAGAGCGATGAGTTCGGAAAACCTGTCGATTTCGATGACGACGACGGCGAAGGGCGCGAGATCGCCGCGCGCGGCGATGAGGTCGGCGATGGCGCGGTCGCAGAGTTCGCGGTTGGGCAAGCCGGTCGCGGCGTCGAAATAGGCGCGCGCGAACAGGTCGTCCTGGATGCGCCGCTGCGCGTCGATGTCGACGCCGGCGACAACCCAGTAATCGCGGCCCTCGAACGAGAAGCCGCGCCGCTCGACGAGCTTGACGCGGCCCTCGACGAGGCGCTCAGACCGGCCCTCGTCCGGGAGGGCGCCGACGCCCACGCCGCTGGCGGCGTTAACCAACACCGGTGCGCCATCGGCGGCGCGCACTTCTAGGCCCGCCGCCGCAGCGTCGAAGGCCGCCGCCTTCAGCGCGGTCTCGCTTGCACTCACGGGCTGCCGGGGCCGCGCTTGAGGATCTGGGCGCGCAATTGTTCTAGCCGCGCATTCGGGGAATGAGCGTCGACGGGCGCGGGCTTGGCGGGCTCGGGCGCGGGTTCGTCGAGCAGCCGGCCGCCGCCCGCGGCGCCGCGCCAGCGCTCCACCACCTGACGCACGAAGCCGCGCTCCGCGCCGAGCTCCTCGTCCCAGTCCTCCAGCCGGAAGGTCTCGCTGCGCGGCAGGCGGTCGGGCGGCAGTTCGGTGAAGCGCAGCCGTGTCGGCAGCGGCAGCCCCTCGCCGAAGGCCACGACCTCGCGCGTCCCGAGCGAGGGGATGAAATCGAGCAGGTTGGCGACGGCGTCGCTCACCGCCGAACGCAGCAACTCCTGGTCGCGCTCGTTGGCCAGCCGCATCGCGAACAGCGTATTGCACTGGGAGATGATGGTCGGGTCGAGTTCGCCAGGCCGCTGGGTGACGAGGCCGAGATAGACGCCGTATTTGCGGCCCTCCTTGGCGATGCGCATGAGCGCGCGCCGGGTCGGCGCGAAGCCGGCGCCGCGGTCGGCCGGCGCATAGCGATGCGCCTCCTCGCAGACGAACAGCATGGGCGCCGCGCCATCGCTCCACAGCCCGAAGTCGAAGGCCATGCGCGCCAGCACACAGACGACGGCGTCCGTCACCTCGGTCGGCAGGCCGGCGAGCTGCATCACCGTGATCGGTTGGCCGTTCGGCTCCAGGCGGAACAGGTGGGTGAGGATTTCGGCCATCGTGTCGCCGCCGACATTGGCGTTCTCGAACATGAAGCCGTAACGGGGATCGCTGCGCAAAGCTTCGAGGCGGGCGATCAGGCGGTGGCAATGCATGCGCGTCGCGCGGTTTTCGAGCTTGCCCATGCGCTCGTCGATGAGATTGACGAGATCGGCGAGCAGATAGGGGACAGGCGTGTCGACGGTGTAGCCGGCGCGGCGCGGATCGACTTTGCGCAGACCGAAACGGTCGGACTGCGCGGCGCGTTGCGCCAGATACATGCCTTTGGCGATCGGAATGTGCTCGGCGAGGATTTCAAGCTCCTCTTCGACCGCCGGTCGGCCGGCATAGACGACGTCGATGAATTCCTCGAAATTGAACAGCCAGAATGGCAGCTTGAGGTTCTGCGGGTTGACGACATTGGCGCGCGCGCCGAAGCAGCGGGCGAATTCGTTGTGGCCGTCGAGCAGGAAGATGCGCACGTTGGGCGCGGTTTCGATGACCGCGTTGAGGATGACGGCGACGCCGCTCGATTTGCCGACGCCCGTCGAGCCCAGCACCGCGAAATGCTTGTTGAGCATATCGCTGATCGAGATGCGGGCGGGGATCGCCTCGTCGTTATGCAGGGCGCCGATGGTCGCGCTGTCGGCGTCGCCCTCGTAGATCTGCCTCAGATCCTGGCGCGTGGCGACGCCGGCGGCGTCGCCGATGGCGGGATAGGCGGAGACGCCGCGGCGGAAATGGTCGCGCCCCTGCGCGTCTTGGACGATTTCGCCCATGACGTCGACGCTGGCGATGGCGGTGTCCGGCAGCGCCGCGCCGCCCGCGCCCTGGGTTTCGACCTCGGTAATCATGCCGATGAGCCGGCGCGAGCCGGCGTAAATGCGCACGAAATCGCCGACCGTGGCGCGCGCTTCGCCCACGGGCACGGCGACCCGCGCCCGCGCGCCCCGCACGCCGAGAATGAGGCCGAGAGATTGAGCGGAATGAAAATCGCCCTGGCTTGACGCTTGCGCAATATTGATCACGCGAAATACCCTTTGCGGGGACGCAGGTCATGCCGGCGCCCTTTGTTCGCCCATTCTCGCCCATAAAGCTTTTCTCAGCGTTAAGCAGGCCTACCGGCCTTTACGCTATCGGAGATCACCCCCCCGACCATGAACAGACTCGCCAATCTCCCCGTTTTCCTCCGCCTAGCGGGGGCCAAGGCCGTGCTCGCCGGCGGCGGCGAACCCGCCGCCTGGAAGGCGGAGCTGCTCGCCGCCGCAGGAGCGCACCTCCACCTTTTCGCGCCCGACCCCTGCGAGCGTCTACGCGACGTCGCCGAGCGTCTGGGGCTTGCGATCCATGAGCGGGCGTGGCGGGAGGCGGACCTCGAAGGGGCGCTGATCGCCCTTCTGGAGGCGCCAGATGAGACGGAGGCCACGCGCTTCCGCGCCGCCGCGCGCGCCGCCGGCGCGCTCGTCAACGTGATCGACCGGCCGAAATTCTGCGATTTCTCCTTCGGCTCGATCGTCGAGCGCTCGCCGCTGGTGATCGCCGTCTCCACCGACGGCGCGGCGCCGGTGTTCGCGCAGGCGGTGCGGGCGCGCATCGAGGCGATGTTCCCCGACGCCCTGCGCGCCTGGGCGGAAGCGGCGCGGGCTTGGCGGCCCCGGCTCGCCGGCTTCGACCAGGGCCGACGGCGCGCCATCTGGCTCGATTTCGCCGACCGCGCCTTCGCCTGCCTCGACCGGGCGCCGGACGAGGCGGATTTCGCGGCGCTGTCGCAGGCGAGACGGCCGGGGCGGTTCATCGTCGTCGGGACCGGCGCCGGCCGCGAGGAGGATATGACGCTGCGCGCCGTGCGGGCGCTGCAAGCCGCCGATCACGTCATCATGGACGGCCCCGTTCCCGCCCGCTTGCGCGATCTCGGCCGCCGCGAGGCGAGTTTCGAGGCCTGCCCCGAGGGCGCCGGCCCCGCCGTGCGCGCGGCGGCGGCCGAGCGGGTCGAGTCGGGCGAGACGGTGGTGGCGGTGGTTCCCGGAGATGGGCGCGGGACGGCTTGGGAGGGCGCCGAGATCGCGCCGGGCGTTTCGCCATGAGCCTGTTCGCCTTCGGTCTCGGCTACAGCGCCGGCCGCGTCATCGCGCGCGGGAAACTCGGCGCGGCGGCGGGAACCGCGCGCGCGCCGGCCGCCGTCGAGGGATGGCGCGGCTCCGGCGTCGATGCGCATTTGTTCGGCGCAGGCGCCGAGGCGGCGACGCAGGCGGAGATCGCGCTGGTCTCCATCCCGCCCGACGCCGACGGCGACCCCACGTTGCGCGCCTATGGGCCGGCGCTGCGGGCGGGGCGGCTCGCCCGCGTCGTCTATCTCTCGACGGTCGGCGTCTATGGCGACGCCGGCGGCGGCTGGGTCGACGAGGACAGCCCCACGCTGGCGACCACGCCGCGGGCGCGGGCCCGCGTGGCGGCCGAGGCGGCGTGGCGGGCGTTCGGGCGCGAGGCGGGCGTCTCCATCGACATTCTCCGGCTCGGCGGCATTTATGGTCCCGGCCGCAGCGCCTTCGACCGGCTGCGCGACGGGACGGCGCGGCGGGTGGTCAAGCCCGGCCAAGTTTTCAACCGCATCCACGTCGACGACATCGCCGCCGCAGTGGAAACGGTCGCGACCGCCGCGCAACCGGGCGCGTTCTACAACGTCGTTGACGGCGCTCCTTCGGCGCCGGAGGAAATGATTGTCTACGCCGCCGGGCTGATCGGCGTGGCGCCGCCGCCCGAGGAGCCGTTCGCGACGGCGGGGCTGAGCGGCATGGCGGCGAGCTTCTATGAAGAGAACCGGCGCGTGCGCAACGACCGGCTGCGCGCGCTCGGCTGGACGCCGCGCTATCCCACCTATCGCGAGGGTCTGGCGGCGATCCTCGCCGAGGAGGGCTGACAGGCGCGGATTGCTTCCAGGGCGCGGTTAAATGTCCGGTAACGGCTTCGGATTTCTCAAGGGAAATTTCCGGCGCAAAATGTGTGCAGGTTTCGCCGACCCTCGACATCGTTTGACCTATTCCTTACGAACCCGTCAGGTCGGCCGGGCGGCGTAGAAGCGGGCGAGGGGGCTTGGCGTCGCCTCGGGCCGCCCTTCTTCGCGAGGCGGCGTGCGATGGGCTCGACGATGAAAACCCTGCGAATCGGCGCCGGCGCCGGCTATTCCGGCGACAGGATCGAACCGGCGGTGGAGCTGGCCGAGCGCGGCGGGCTCGATTATCTGGTGTTCGAATGTCTGGCCGAGCGCACCATCGCGCTCGCCCAGCAGGCGAGGCTGCGCGACCCGGACGCCGGTTTCGATCCGCTTCTGGCGGCGCGTATGCGTGCGGTGCTGCCGATCTGCGCCCGCAACCGGGTGAAGATCGTCACCAATATGGGCGCGGCCAACCCTGCGGCGGCGGCGCGGGCGACGCGCGACATCGCGCGCGAAATGGGCCTGCGCGGCCTCAAGGTCGCCGCCGTCACCGGCGATGACGTGTTGGATTGGCTGCGCGCGCGCGATGTCGGGCTCGACAATGGCCGCACGCTGGCGGCGCTGGGCGACAGCGTGATCTCCGCCAACGCCTATATCGGCGCGGCGCCGATCGTCGAGGCGCTGCGGCGCGGCGCTGACGTCGTCATCACCGGCCGGGCTGCGGACCCCGCGCTGTTCATGGCGCCGCTGATCGCAGAGTTCGGTTGGGCGATGGACGATTGGGGGCGTCTCGGCCGTGGCGCGCTCGTCGGGCACCTGCTGGAATGCGCGGGCCAGATCACCGGCGGCTATTTCGCCGACCCCGGCTTCAAGGACGTCGCCGATCTCGCCCGGCTCGGCTTTCCCATCGGCGAGGTCACGCCGGACGGCGATCTCGTCGTCACCAAGGTCGAGGGTTCCGGCGGCGCGGTCACCGCGCGCACCGTCAAGGAGCAGCTTCTGTACGAGATTCACGACCCCGCCGCCTATCTCCAGCCGGACGTGGCGGCGGATTTCTCGCGAGCGCGCGTCGAAGAGATCGGGCGCGATCGGGTGCGGGTGACGGGCGGCGCCGGCGCGCCGAAGTCGGGACTGTTGAAGGCGTCGGTCGGCTATCTCGACAGCTATATCGGCGAAGGCCAGATCTCTTATGCGGGGCCGAACGCGCGGGCGCGCGCACAACTCGCGCTCGACATCGTGCGCGAGCGACTGGCGCTGACCGGCGCGCCCGTCCGCGAGACGCGGTTCGAGTTGATCGGGGTGAACGCCCTGCATGGCGAATCCGGCCCTCGCGCGGAGCCCTATGAGGCGCGCTTGCGCGTCGTGGCGCGCACGGACAGCCTCGCGCAGGCGCGCCGCATCGGCGACGAGGTCGAGACGCTTTACACCAATGGGCCCGCTGGCGGCGGCGGGGCGTGGAAATCGGCGCGCGAGGTCGTCGCCGTCGCTTCCGCGCTCATACCGGTGGCGGCGGTGCGCGCCGTCGTCGCCATCGAGGAGGCCGCATGAAGCTGCGCGACATCGCCCATTCGCGCGCCGGCGACAAAGGCGACATCGCCAATATCTCGGTGATCGCCTACGCGCCCGGGGACTACGCGCTTCTCGTCGAGCGCGTCACGGCCGAGCGCGTGGCGGCGCATTTCGCCGCCCTCGCGACGGGGCCGGTGCGGCGTTACGAAATGCCCTTGATCGGCGCGCTCAATTTCGTGCTGGAGGGCGCGCTCGGCGGCGGCGTCACGCGCGCGCTGCGGCTCGACGCGCACGGCAAATCGCTGAGTTCGCTGATGCTCGATCTCGAAATCTAGCCCTCGCCCCATTCGGTCTGCGGCTCCAAAGGATAGGCGGGCCGGGCGAGGCGGGTGAACGAAAACAAGTCGTAGTTGGAGCTGGTGACGCCGGCGCTCGCGCATTCGACGGTCGCTGTCGCCAGCGGCTCGAAAACCGGGCGGCAATACATGCGCGATTTCAGGATCAGATAATCGGCCTGACGCGGATCGAGCCCGGCGCAGGCGAAGACGCCGAGATCCCAGGGCTCGTGCGGGCGCTCGATCAACAGCACCCGCGCCTGCGGTGTGCGCAGCACGGCGGCGCGGCCCATCGAGAAGGTCTGGCCGGTGTAGATGGGGCCGGAGACGGTGTAGACGCCCTCGCTCAACGCCTCGACGACGCCGGCGAGCCGCAGCGGCGCCCGGCCCGGAAAACCGGGGGCGAAAACCTTGTTGCCGACGCCAATTTCGATCGACACCCCGACGCCGGCGCGATGCAGCGCCTCGACAGCTTCCCCGTCCGCGATCGGGCCGGCGACTACGCCCTCGCAGCCGGCGGCCAGCGCCGTCGCCAGCACGTCCATCACGTCGCAGGTTCCCCCCGACATGCAATTGTCGCCATGGTCGAGCATCAGCACCGGGCCGCCGCTCTGCGCGAAGGCGCGGCGCGCGGCGGCGATCGACTCCGCCAAGGGCGCCTCGTGGTAGACGAACTCGGCCCGGCGCGCCCAGGCGACGGACGCGATGCGCTCGGCCGCCTGCGCCGCCGCCGCTTCGCTCTCGGCGACCGTGACGAGAGACAGCCCGGCCTCGGCGATGTCGGAGAGTGGAAAGCCGCCGAACACGGTGACGGCGAGAACGCCGTCGCGGCCCTCCGCTTCACGCGCCAGCGCGACGAGATCGGCTATCGCGCCGGGAACGGCGGTGTTCATCTTCAGCGTATGGGCGAGCATCGGTGGGTGGCGCCAGGCCATTTTCGGCTTGAGATCCGCGCGCAACATGCGCTCGACGAGTTCGGCGACATGCGCGCCGCTCTCGTACATGTCGATGTGCGGATAGGTCTTGAAGCCGACGATGACGTCGCAATGGGCAAGCATTCGTTGCGTGACGTTGCCGTGCAGATCGAGCGCGACGCCGAGGGGAACGCCAGGGGCGGCGGCGCGCACGCGCGCCAGCAATTCGCCCTCGGCGTCGGCGAGCGCGCGCGTCGCCATCGCGCCGTGGAGATCGAGCAGGATCGCGTCATGGCCCTTTTTCGCCGCTTCGACGAGGGTCGCAGCCATCGCCTCGAAGGCTTCGTCGTCGACGGGGCCGCTGGGATTGGCGGTGGCGGCGACGGGCGTCTCCAGATCGGCGCCTTGCGCGCGCGCATAAGCGACGAAGGCGCCGAAGGCGGTGCGCGAGGTCTGGCCGAAGCGCAGCGCGTCTTCGCCCCACAGCGGCTCGAAGCTGGCCAACGGCGTCGCCAGCGGCGAGAACATATTGGTTTCGTGGTTCATCCGGGCGGCGAGAATGCGCAACGGCGGGTCTCCTTAATGCGCGCCGACGCCGAGATAGCGGTCGCGCGCGGCGGCGTCGGTTCGGAAGGTCGCCGCGTCCGCCTCATAGGCGATGCGGCCGAGTTCGAGGATGTAATGGCGGTCGGCGAGCGCCATGCAGACGGCGAGATTCTGCTCGACGAGCAGGATCGGCACGCCAGCGTCGCGGATGGCGCGCAACTGGCGCACGATCTCATCGACGATGACAGGCGCCAGGCCTTCCACCGGTTCGTCGAGCATCAACACCTTCGGCCCCAGCAGCAGCGCGCGCGCGATGGCCAGCATCTGTTGCTCGCCGCCGGAAAGCTCCGCCCCGCCGTTGCGGCGGCGCTCCTCCAGGCGCGGAAAGATGGCGTAGACATCGCGCAGCCGCCACGGCGAGCCGCGCCGCTCGGCGATGCGCAAATTCTCCTCGACGCTCAACAGCGCGAACACGCCGCGATTTTCCGGCACCAGCGCCAGTCCGGCGCGCGAAATGCGGTGCGCGGGCCAGCCGGTGACATCGACGCCGCCGAAGATCACGCGCCCGCGCCGCGCCGCCATCAACCCGCAGGCGCTGCGCAGGCTCGTCGTCTTGCCGGCGCCGTTGCGGCCGAGCAGACAAACGATCTCGCCTTGGTTGACGGTGAGCGACACGCCTTGCAGGATGTGGCTCTTGCCGTAATAGGCGTGGACGTCTTCGAGCGAGAGCGCGCTCATGAGAGGTCGCCCGTTATCATCTCGCCGAGATAGGCGCGCCTCACCTCGGGATCGTCGCGCACCACGGCAGGCGGCCCCTCGATCAGCACGCGGCCGGCGCGCATGACGGTGACGGTGTCGCTGATGTTCATCACGATGCCCATGTTGTGCTCGATGAACAGCACGGTATGGTCGGCGCCGAGGCTCTTGATGAGCCGCTTCATGCCTTCGATGTCGTCGACGCCCATGCCGGAAGTCGGCTCATCCATCAGGATCAGACGCGGCCGCGCCGCCAGCGCCATGCCGACTTCCAGCCGCCGTTGCTCGCCATGCGAAAGCTCGCCCGCCGCGCGGTCGGCCAGAGCCTTGAGATCGAGCCGCGCCAGCACTTCATCCACCGTCGCCAGCGCCGCCCGGTTGCTCATGGGGCCGCGCCACGGCGCGAGCGCCTGCCACGGCCGCGCCCCTTGCGCGGCGAGGCGCAGATTCTCGCGCACCGCCAGCGTCGCAAACAGGCTCGTCACCTGAAACGAGCGCGCGACCCCGAGGCGCACGCGGTCGCTGTCGGAGGCGTCCGTGATGTCGCGGCCGTTGAGTTCGATGCGTCCGGCGGCGGGGCGCACGCGCCCCATCAGCGCATGAAACAACGACGTCTTGCCGGCGCCGTTGGGGCCGATGATCGAATGGACGCTGTTTTCGCGCACGGCGAAATCGACATCGGCAAGGGCGAGGAAATCGCCGTAGCGCACGCTGAGCCCATGCGTCGAAAGCACGGTTGCGCTCATCGTTCCGCCTCGTCGGTCAGGCGGGGCGCCGCGCGCTCGATCAGCCCCCAGAGGCCGCCCTGAAAGAACAGCGCCACGACAATGAGAAACAGCCCGAATAATAACAACCAGCGCGGCCAGATCGCCGACAGGAAATCGCCGAGCGCCAAATAAGCCCCGGCGCCGATGACCGAGGCGATGAGATTGCCGCCGCCGATCACCGTCATGATGAGGATGGTCTCGCTGCTGTGATATTCGATGTTGGAGAGCGGCGCG
>JAJYDD010000510.1 GCA_021777795.1 Pseudomonadota bacterium
CCGGGCGAGGCGATTCTCGACGGCGAACTTCCCGTCGGAATCATGGGAACCGTCGCCGGCGAACGCGCGTTGGCGATGCTGCGGATAGACCGCGCGGAAGAAGCGGAAGCCGCCGGCCGGGCGCTGACCGCAGCGGGCGCCCGCGTTTCGCGGCTCCCATGACGGCCGTTTATACGCGCGACGGGCGCGCAGATATGGGGGCGATTATGCGGTTGAGTCTTGCGAGTCTGGGGCTGGTCTTCGGCCTTCTCGGCGTCCCCGCAATTGCCGACGACGCGCCGCCAGCGGCGGTCAATTCGGTCTATCGCACGCTCGTACAAGCGCCCCTCACCGCCGACCAGGTGCAGCGCTACATCGAGGCAATGGCCGACATGCAGGCCGCGATGGGCGATCAACCCGCCGACGCCGCCGAGCCGGACGCAGCGACGATGGCCAAGCTCGGCGACATCGCCCACAAGCACGGCTTCAAGGATTTCGACGATTACAACAATGTCGCCGGCAATATCGCGCTGGCGCTCGACGGGGTCGATCCCAGCACCAAAACTTATGTCGGCGCCAAGACGCTGATAGAGCGATCGATCGCCCAGGTGACCGCCGACCAGAAGATGACCCCTGCCGACAAGAAAGCCGCGCTGGCGGATTTGCAGATGCAGTTGCAGACCGAACCTGCCATCAAATATCAGGGCAACGTCGACCTCGTGCTGAAGAACTACGACAAGCTGACGGCGCCGTGAACGTCACTCGACGCCGGCCGGAGCGCCGGAATCGAGACGCTGCATGTTTTTCAGCATTTTCAACAGATAATGCAGCATGTGGGTCGTGTCGTTGATGGAGAAATCGGCGAGTATCTCCTCGTAATAGGCGCGAATCTTCGGCCGGGCGAGTTCGCTCCAGGTGCGCCGTCCCGCGGCCGTCATGGTCACGATGCGGGCGCGCCGATCCTCGTCGCCCGTCGCCACCTCGATATGCCCATCGCGCTCCATGCGGCTGATGAGACCGGCCAGATTCTGGCGGCTGACCATCAGATAGCGCGCGAGATCGCCGACGCTGATTCCAGCCTGCGCCTCCTCGCGCGACAAGGCGCCGAGCACTGCCCACTGCTGCGTCGTCAGCCCCTCCGATTCGACCGCGCGGCTGCCCGTCTTATGCAACATATTTGCGCATTGATAGAGCCGGAAGAACAACCTGTTGGCCAATTCCAACTTGGCCGCCTCGCCTGAACCACGCTCCGCCATCGTGCTCGTCTCACCCTGCATCCGTTCCATTCCAGAGGAATAGCTTGCGCCAAGCGCCGCGACAAGCCACGCCGCCGGAGGCTCTTGACATCCGCCGCGAAGCGATCTTTATAGCAATATATTGTCTTATCTAGACGGCCAATCTTATAAACGAACGTGCAATCTTATAAACGAACGTGGAGGACGCGATGCGCAGGTTCGAGGGCAAGACCGTCGTCGTGACCGGCGGCGGCGGCGGCATCGGCGGCGCGACCTGCCGGCGCTTCGGCGCCGAGGGCGCTAAGGTCGGCGTGTTCGACCTCAATCTGGAAGCCGCACAGCGCGTCGCCGCCGACATCGAAGCCGACAATGGCCAAGCGCAGGCGTTGTTCTGCGACATCACCGATCGCGCCAGCATTGACGCGGCGCTCGCCGCCATCGGTCCCCTCGACGTTCTGGTCAACAACGCCGGTTGGGACATCTTCCGCCCCTTCGCAAAGACCGAGCCGGCGCAATGGGAGAAGTTGATCGCCATCAACCTGACCGGGGCGCTGCACATGCATCATGCGGTGCTGCCCGGCATGGTTGCGCGCAAATCCGGGCGCATCGTCAATATCGCTTCCGACGCGGCGCGCGTCGGCTCCTCGGGCGAGGCGGTCTATGCCGCCTGCAAGGGCGGCCTCGTCGCCTTCTCCAAGACCATCGCGCGCGAGCACGCCCGCCACGGGATTACCGTCAACGTCGTCTGCCCCGGCCCGACCGAGACAGCGCTGTTTGAGGATTACAAACAAGGCGCGGGCAATCCCGAAAAGCTGGTGGAAGCCTTCACCCGCTCGATCCCGCTCGGCCGCATCGGCAAGCCCCAGGATCTGCCAGGCGCGATCCTGTTCTTCGCCAGCGATGACGCCGCCTATGTGACGGGTCAAGTGCTGAGCGTTTCCGGCGGCCTGACGATGGCCGGTTGATTCCCTCACACAAAGGAGAAACTCTCATGGCCTATCAGGACATCCTCTACGAGATCCGCAACGGCGTCGCCTGGATCATCATCAACCGGCCCGACAAGATGAACGCCTTTCGCGGGCGCACTTGCGACGAGTTGATCCAGGCGCTCAACAAAGCCGGCTACGACAAATCCATCGGCTGCATCGTACTCGCCGGCGCCGGCGATCGCGCCTTCTGCACCGGCGGCGATCAATCCGCCCATGACGGCAATTACGACGGACGCGGCACGATCGGCCTGCCGATGGAGGAATTGCACACCGCCATCCGCGACGTGCCGAAGCCGGTGATCGCGCGCGTGCAGGGTTACGCCATCGGCGGCGGCAACGTACTCGCCACCATTTGCGATCTCACCATCTGCTCGGACAAGGCGACCTTCGGCCAGGTCGGCCCGAAGATGGGCTCCGTCGATCCCGGCTATGGGACGGCGTTCCTCGCCCGCGTCGTCGGCGAGAAGAAGGCGCGCGAGATCTGGTATCTGTGCCGGCGCTACACCGGCCAACAAGCTGTTGAAATGGGCCTCGCCAACATCTGCGTGCCCCACGAGCAACTCGACGCCGAAGTGCAGAAATGGGCCGAGGAAATTTGCGAGCGCAGCCCAACCGCCATCGCCATCGCCAAGCGCAGCTTCAACATGGACACCGCCCATCAGGCCGGCATCGCCGGCATGGGGCTCTACGCGCTCAAGCTCTATTACGACACCGACGAATCGCGCGAAGGCGTCAATGCGTTGAAGGAAAAGCGCAAGCCCGAGTTCCGAAAACATATCAAATAAGCCCTCGCCGCGAGTCCTGCGATGAACCCCTATCTCAACGACGACCTCCTGGCGCTGAAGGCGCAGGCGCGCAGCTACGCGGCCGATCGCATCGCGCCGGGCTTTCAGGAGCGCGACCGCACGCGCGTCCTCGATCGCGCGCTCATGAAAGAGATGGGCGCGATGGGCTTCATCGCGCCGGAACTGCCGGAGGAATTCGGCGGCCTCGGTCTCGGCTCGCTGGCGGCCGGCGTCATCCACGAGGAGATCGCCGCCGCTGATCTCAGCATGTCTTATGTCAACCTGCTGGCCTCGCTCAACGGCCAGATTCTCGCCCAGCACGGCGAGCCCGAGATCGCCAAGCCTTGGCTCGCCCGGCTCCTCGCCGGCGAGGCTCTGCTTGCG
>JAJYDD010000037.1 GCA_021777795.1 Pseudomonadota bacterium
GATGTTGGTCCAGGAGCCGCAATAGCTGGCTGGTCGGACCGCTCGGCTCGACCAAGCCCCGCTCATATTTGTCGAAGGCATTCTCGCCGACCTTGAGAAGGCCGCCCGCCTCGCGCTGCGACAGCTTTAGTTTGTCACGCACCCTTCTGATTGTAGCGGGCGAGGGAATGCCTTCAATGTCTTCCTTCAAGGTCCGCAATGCCGCATCGCCAACGCCGCCGTTGTCCGGATAATAACCCGGCAACCCGACCGTGATGCTCTTGTTCTTGTACGTGACGATGAACGGACGGACGCCGCGGCGCAGCGTCTCGCCTGTTTCCGGAGAGACCATCGTGTCGGGCAGGTCCGTCTTCAAAGCCGCCATGGTCATTTCTCCTTGAACGACATGACCGTAAATTCGGTCACGATGTCGGCCTGGAACTTTATATACAGCCCCATGCCGCGCGCCGGGACGTGGTAGACGTCCTGCCAGACGCTAAGGTCGGCGAAGGTCGTCATCGACTTGTAGAACATTTGCCGTTCGATACCTCCGATCGTCTCGGCAATCCCTGCGCGATCGAAGCCCAAGGCGATGGCGTCGTGAGGCGCGGATTAGGCGCGAGCGTCTCGGCGGACCCGAGCGCGGCCTTGACCGCTTCCAAGTCGTAGATCGGACGGCCCCGTGACACCATTATGTTGGCAATTCAAGCAAACGGAGGCGCCGGCAGGCGATCCCCGGCTTGGTCTCAGGGCGTCAGCACGATCGCGCCGGTCGTCCGTCGGCCTTCGAGATCAGCGTGAGCGCGCGACGCGTCAGCGAGCGGATAGACGCGCGGCTCCGCGGCCTCGATATGGCCCGCCGCCAACGCCGCGAACAGCCGGGAAGTCTGCGCCGCTAGCTTGGCGGGCGTGTCGGTGTAATGCGAATAATTGGGCCGCGACAGCGTGACCGAGCCGCTGGCGAGCGCGTCGATCGAGCGCGCCCCGACATCGCCGGAGGCTTGGCCGAAACTGACGAGGTGGCCGCGCGGCCTTAGAGCCGCGACGGAGCGATCGAAGGTGTCGGCGCCGACGGCGTCGTAGGCCACGTGCGCACCTTCGCCTTCGGCGAACCGGCGCGTCGCCTCTATGAGATCGGGTTGGCCCGAAAGCAGCACGAGATCGCAGCCGAGCGCGCGTGCGATCTGCGCCTTGGCGGGCGACGAGACGACGCCGACGACGCGGGCCCCCAATGCCTTGGCCCAGCGGCAAAGCAACTGGCCCACGCCCCCCGCCGCGGCGTGGATCAATACGAAATCGCCGGGCTTCACGGCATAGACGTCGTGCAGCAGGAAGCTGGCGGTGATCCCCTTCAACATCAGCGCCGCGGCCTGCCGGTCGGTCAGCCCCGGCGGCAGCTTCACCAGCATGTCCGCGCGCATGTTGCGCGCCGTCGTATAGGCGCCCGGCGGCGCGCAGGCGTAGGCGACGCGGTCGCCGACGCTCAGGCCGTTCACGCCAGGGCCGAGGCGCTCCACGACCCCAGCCGCCTCCATGCCGAGCACGCCGCCCGGGGGAACCAGCGTGAATCCGCCGCGCCGACAATAGACGTCAATGAAATTGACGCCAATGGCGGTCTGTCTGAGCCTCGCCTCGTCGGAACCGGGCGGCGGAACCGCCAGGCCGCGCATCTCCAGCGCCTCGGGGCCGCCGTAGCGCGTCAGCACGACGGCGCGCGCATCCGTCTGCGCAGGCTCCGGCGCGACACGCGCCACGGTCGGCGCCCTTTCGTGCGTTAGCGCCTGCCTGATCGCGGCGAATCCGGCGGCGACGATCTCCTCGCGCACGAAGCGCGTCAGGCTTTCCCGCTCCGACGGCGGCGGATCGAACTCCGCCCGCCATTCGCAGTAGGTGGCGTCCTCGCCCGTCACCGGCTTCAACCGCATCTCGGCGACATAGTCGCGCAGCGCCACGGGCGCCTCGACGATGAAATATCGGAAGCTGTGCTCGCGGTCGGAGAGCGCCAACAATTGCTCGCGGATTTCGCCGCCGCCGCGCAAGCGGAAGCGCCGGACCGCGCCGACCTTGTCGGCGGGCTCGTCGAATTCGATGCGGCTGCGCTCGACAGCGGGATGCCAGGACTCGTGGCCGTTGAAGTCCCGGATCAGCGCCCAGACGCGCGCGATCGGCTGGGCGAAGATGGTCGAGCCGAAGACGCGCGCCATCTCAGCGAGAGAACCGCTGCCGGAGCGCCGCCAGACCGGCCGCGAAGACGTTGCGGCCTATCTGAGCGACAAGCCCGTCCTGGCGCTCCGGCGGCGCGTCGAACTCGGCTTGCCATTCGGCGAAAGTGTGGTCGAGATCAGTGATCGGCGAGAGTTTGAAGGTCGCGTAATAGTTCTCGACGCCCATCGGGCTTTCCAGGATCGCATAGCCGAACGACATCTCGTAATCGGAAAGCGCCAGCAGTTGCTCGCGGATGCGTCCGCCGTCCTTAAGGCGAAAATTGCGGATGCAGCCGACCTGATCGGCAAGCCGGTTCTGCTCGATGCGGCTCTCCGCGACGAACGGCGTCCATTTCGGCAGCGCGTTGAAATCGCGCACGACCGCCCAGACCGCGCTGGGCGCGGCGGCAATGGTCGCGGAGGCGTAAACCTTGGCCATGCCCTACCGCCGGTCTTCTTCGCGATCGTCGAGCGCCTTGACGGGCGCCGCGCCCTTCTTCTGCGCAAGCAGGCTCTGGATGTCCTTCGCGTCGCGCAGCACTTCGGTCATACGCCCGAGACTGCCGCCCTCGATGCCAATCTCTTTCATGAGGCTGTCGATCATCGGCGCCTGGACGCGATAGCGCAGCGCCGAATCGATCACCTCGTCGGTGACATTGCGCGCCCCGCCCGAGCCGTTCGCGCCGTCGATATGCAGGATCTTGATGCCCTCGATCTTCTCCATCGGCCGCACGCTCTCGCGCACGATGCCCTCGATCTTGTCGAGGAGCTTGGCGCGCAGGCGGGAATGGCGCGCCGCCTCGCTGAGCATGTTCTCGGCCTCGTTGAGTTGGTGGGCGCCTTGCGCCTCGACCTGGAAGCGGGCGGCCGCGCCCACGGCCTTGATCTTCTCGGTTTCGGCCTCGGCTTGCGCGGCGATGCGTTGCGCCTCGGCGAAGTCCGTCGCCGCCGCCCTCTCGGCCTCCGCCCGGCTCGTCAGGCGCAGCGCCTCACGCGCGTTGTCGCGCGCAGCGCCGATGAGGTCGATCTCCTTGCGGCGCTCGGCGATGGCGCGCTCGCGCACGCCGAGCGCTTCCTCCTCGGCCGCGATGGCGCGGCCGCGCGATTCTTCGGCTCGGGCAAGCGCGAGCGAGCGTTCCCCACTCTTGTCGGCGATCTCGATGGCGCTTTGCAGGCTCGCCAGCTCCACCGCCTTGTCGCGCTCGATCTCGATGCGCTTGAGATCGCCGTCGCGGGCGATGCGCGCTTCCGCGAGGCCGCGCTCGGTGGCGATGCGCGCGCGCTCGACCTCTTCCGCCGCGGCGATTTCGGCCTCTTCGAACGCCTGGCGCTTGGCGATGTTGAGAGCATCGAGCTGGCGCTCGCGCTCGGTGCGGACGGCGTCGAGCGCCCGGTCCTGGGCGACGCGCGTCGTCTCGACTTCGCGCGCGGCGGAGAGTTCGGCGCGCTTGCGCAGCGAATCCGCCTCCGCCAACTCCGCGTTCTTGGCCGCGATCGCGATCTGGCGGCCGATCTCGGCGAGTTCCAGCCTGCGCCGGCGCTCGACCTCCAGCTCCTGCTGCTCGCGCTCGCGTTCGATGCGCGCCGTCTCGATCGAAAGTTCGAGCGCGATCTGTTCGCGCTCGGTGGATTCGCGCGCGCGGATCTCGGCCTCGTCGACCAGGCGCCGGCGGGCGATCTCGCGCTGCTCGACTTCCTCCTGGTTGTGTATGCGCGCCTCACTCAGCGCGCGCTCCTGCGACAGGCGGGACTTCTCGACCTCTTCGCGCGCGGCGATCTGCGCCTGCTCGGCCTCGCGGTCGCGCTCGGCGCGGTCCTTGGCGAGTTCCAGGCGCTGAGCGCTGCGGCGGCGCTCGACATCGTGCTCCTGTTCGAGCCGGGCGTATTCGCTCTCGCGCTCGATCTCCAGCGCCTTGCGTTGGGCGTCGAGATTCTGCGTGCGGATTTCGATCTGCGTGCGTTGCTCGATTTCGTTGCGCATGCGGCGGCGGCCTTCGATCAACTCCGTGAGCTGCGTCAGGCCTTCGGCGTCGAAGACGTTGGAGCTGTCGAAAAATTCGAGATCGGTCTGGTCGAGATCGACGAGCGCGACGCTTTCGAGTTCGAGGCCGTTGAGCTCCAACCCTTCCACGGCGGCCTGGCGCACCTTCTCGGCATAGGCTTGGCGCTGCTCGTGCAACTCTTCGAGCGTCATCTGCGCGGCGGCGCTGCGCATGGCGGAGGCGAAGCGCCCTTCCAGGAGATCGCGCAAGGATTCGGGTTCGAGGCTGCGCCGCCCGAGCGTCTGGGCGGCGCGCGCGACCGCTGTGCGGTCAGAGCCGACCTTGACGAAGAACTCGGCGACCGCGTCGACGCGGATGCGGTTGCGGGTGATTAGCGCATGGGTGTCGCGCCTCGCGACCTCGACGCGCATCACGTTCATGCCGACCGGCGTGATGTCGTGCAGCACGGGCACGACGAAAGCGCCGCCGCTGACGACGACCTTCTCGCCCCCGAACCCGGTGCGGACGAAGGCGATCTCCTTGGTCGAGCGCCGGTAGAGCCAGCGCAGCAGATAAACGGCGACAACCAAGAATGCGATCGCGACGATCAGCCAGAGAATGACGGCTCCCAAAGTCTGCGCGCCCATGTCGGCTCCCTCAATTGTCTCGCGACGCGCCGGCCATCGCCTTGAAGCGCCGCGTCTGTTCGACCATCGCTTTTTCCGTCGGCAGCCGCTCCATCGAGGACGCGCCGTAGAAACCATGGCAATTCTTGGTGGACTTCAGCACGAACTGCGCGTCCTCGGGTTCGGCGACCGGGCCGCCGTGCACGAGGATGAGTGTGTCCGGCTTGACGGCGAGCGCCGCCTCGGCCCAGGCGTCGACGAGCGCCGGGCATTCCTCCAGCTTGCGGCCGGTCTTCGCGCCGATGGCGCCGCCCGTCGTCAGGCCGAGGTGGCAGACGATGAGGTCGGCGCCGGCTTCAGCCATCTTGCGCGCATCGTCCTCGCAAAAGACGTAAGGCGTCGTCAGCATGTCCTTGGCGCGGGCGCGCGCGATCATCTCGACTTCGAGATCGTAGGACATGCCCGTCTCCTCCAGATTGGCGCGGAACAGGCCGTCGATGAGGCCGACGGTCGGGAAGTTCTGCACGCCCGCGAAGCCGAGCCGCTTCAATTCGTCGAGGAAGGGATCGAACAGGCAGAAGGGGTCGGTGCCGTTGACGCCGGCGAGCACTGGCGTCCGCTTGACGACGGGAAGCACCTCGCGCGCCATTTCGACGACGATCTCATTGGCGTTGCCATAGGCGAGGAGCCCGGCGAGCGAGCCGCGCCCGGCCATGCGGTAGCGCCCGGAATTGTATATCACGATGAGGTCGATTCCGCCCGCCTCCTCGCACCGCGCCGATAGCCCCGTGCCGGCGCCGCCGCCGACGATGGGGCGGCCTTGCGCCTTCAGAGCGCGCAGGCGGGCGAGGATTTCGGCTCGCGATTCGGTCATCAGGCGATCCTCTGGCGCTTGGGCGCGATGGCGTGGAAGGCGGCGACGATGCGCTCGGCGAATACCTCGTCGTTGATGTGGGCGCCGACGCGCTCGATCCGGCGCTGCGGCGTCGCCCGCGCCGTCGCCTCCAGCGCCTCGAACAAAGCGGCGTCGGCCTCGGGGTCGTGGAATGGCTGGCCGGGCGCGTCGAGCGCCGAGACGCCGCCTTCGGGCAGCAGCAGCCGCACCGGGCCTTGCATCTGGTTGAAGCGTTCGCCGATCCATTCCCCCATGGCGCGGCTTTCCGGCGTCGTCGTGCGCATCAACGTCACGTTGGGATTGTGGACCACGAACCGCCGGGTGTGGAATTTTTCGGGCACGCTGGCGCGGGGACCGAAATTGACCATGTCCATCGCGCCGACCGACATGACGCAGGGCAGACGCGTGCGAATGGCGGCGCCGAAGCGGTCGCGGTCGGCGGGGAAGACGCCGCCGACGAACATATCGGCCACCTCGGTCGTCGTCAGATCGATAAGCCCAGAAAGCAGGCCGGAATCGGCCAGGCTCTCCATCGAGCGCCCGCCCGTGCCGGTGGCGTGAAAGACCAGGCAATCGTAATCGGCTTCCAGCCGGCGGGTGATCGCCTGCACGGCGGGCGTGGTGACGCCGAACATGGTGATCCCAATCGCCGGCCGCGCCCGCCGCCGCTGCGCCTCCAACACTTCGGCGGAGGGCGCGCCGGAGATCATGCCGGCGAGCGCGTTGGCGGCGTTGCCGAGCACGCGTTCCGAGATCGGGTTGAGGCCGGCGACGTCGGCGACCGAATAAAGCATCATGATGTCGCTGGCGCCGACATAGGACGAGACCTCGCCGGAGGCGACGGTCGAGACCATGACTTTCGGCGTCCCGACGGGCAGGCGGCGCATGCCGGCGGTGGCGAGCGAGGTGCCGCCGGATCCGCCGGCGGAAATGACGCCGCCGATGCCGCGCTCGTGGTCGATCCAGCGCGCGAAAGCCTCCGCCATCGCCGTCACCGACGCGCCGCGGTCGCCGGAGAAGACGGCCTGCGAGCCCATCGGATGCATCGCGGCGACCTGATGGGGCGTC
The DNA here is from genome assembly GCA_021777795.1 of Pseudomonadota bacterium. Lineage (GTDB taxonomy): Bacteria > Pseudomonadota > Alphaproteobacteria > Rhizobiales > Beijerinckiaceae > Roseiarcus. Next base: position 6,755 of record JAJYDD010000037.1, read on the forward strand.
ACATCGGCGCGCGAGGTTTTGCCGGAGGTCGAGAGATCGACCGTCTTCACCGGCACGCGATGCGACAGCAGACGGTCGCGCAAGAAAGCCAGCTCCTGGCCTTTGGTGTCGAACGTGCCGACCACCAGCGCCGTGCGCCCGAGCCGCTCGCTCAGCGGCATGGGCAGCAGCGGGCGCGGCGCCGGCGCGCTTGGCGGCGCGGCCTCGCTCTGCGCATCGGCGCCGCTGCGCCAGCCCCATTTGTTGGGCATGCGCTCGGCGCGAAAGGCGACCGTCCCCTCGGCCGTCTCCTCGCCGCCGCGCGCGACGCGATAGACGCGCGTCGGCGCCGGCGTCGCCGCGGTCTCGGCGGGCGCGGCTTCCGTCTCCTCGCCGGCGTGGCGGCCGACGCCGAGAAGGCGCTGCTGAAGCTCGCGATCGGCGGCGAGCGCGCTCGCCTCCATCACCCGATAGATGCGGCCGTTGACCATGACGGCGACCTGTTCCGACACGGAGGTCGCAACGCCAATGTTCTGCTCGACCACCAGGACCGAAATGTCCTCTTCATGCGCCAGCTGCACGAGCAGGTCGCGCACTTGCGAGACAATGACCGGGGCGAGGCCCTCGGTCGGCTCGTCCATGACCAGGAGGCGGGGGTTTCCAAGCAGCGCGCGCGAGATCGCCAGCATCTGCTGCTCGCCGCCGGACAGTTGGGCGCCGCCGTTGTTGCGCCGCTCGGCGAGGCGCGGGAAGGTCGAGTAGACGCGCTCCACCGTCCAGTTGCGTCCATTGGCGCCGGCGCGCGCGCAAAGCCGCAACGTCTCGTCGACCGAAAGGCTCGGCCATAGCCGGCGCCCCTGCGGCACGTAGCCGATGCCGGCGCGCGCGATTTCGTGCGGCTCCTTGCCCAGCAACTCGATACCTTCGAAACGGATGGAGCCGTTGCGCGCCGGGATGACGCCCGTGATCGTGTTGCACAGCGTCGTCTTGCCCATGCCGTTGCGGCCGACGACGGAGAGCACGCCGCGCGGCAACGCCAGCGACACGCCCTGAAGCGCATGAGACTGGCCATAGTAGACTTGCAGATCCTGCACTTCCAGGACCGCCCGCGGCGCCGGCGCGCGACTAGCCATGCGCCGCTCCGAGATAGAGCGCCTGCACCTCGTCGTCCTCCTCGATCTCGCTCGGCAGGCCCTCCTTGAAGATGCGGCCGTTGTGCATCATCGTCACATAGGTCGACACGCGCAAAGCCACGTCGAGATCGTGTTCGATGATGATATAGCCGATATGCGCGGGCAAGGCGCCCAGCAGCGCGACGAGGTCGCGCCGCTCGGTCGGCGACAGGCCGGCGGCGGGTTCGTCGAACAGGATGAATCGTGGCGCGCCGGATAGAGCCAGCGCGATTTCGAGCTGGCGCTGCTGGCCGTGGCTCAACGCCGCCACCGGCGTCTCCATGACGTCGTCGAGATGCGTGAGATGGGCGATGTTGCGCGCCTGCGCGAACGTCGCGTCGCGCGCTCCCGGGCGCAACAGCGACAAGCGCGAGCGCGAGACGCCGCGGCAGGCGACGAATATGCTGTCGAGTACACTCAGCCCGCCAAAGAGTTGACTCACCTGATAGGTGCGCCGCAGGCCGCGCCTGATGCGCTCCTCGACGGGGAACTCCGTCACATCCTCGCCGAAGAAGCGGATGCGGCCCGAAGTCGGCGGGAAATCGCCGGTGATGGCGTTGAACAAGGTCGTCTTTCCCGCGCCGTTCGAGCCCAGGATCGCCCGCCGCTCGCCCGCCCCCACTTTGAGGGTGACGTCGGCGAGCGCCTCCAGCGCGCCGAAGCGGCGCCCGACCGCCTCCAGCTCCAGCGCATAGACGCTGGAGTTGGAAAGTCTTTGCGCCGCTTCGTTCGCAGACACGTCCGCGCGTCCTTATTTGCAGTCGGGGTTGTCGCGGTTGGCGCGCCCGAGCTTCAGGAAATCGGCCTCTGGTTGTCCCAGCGTCTGGTTGACGCCATGCACGACCTTGATGACCTTGTTGTAGAGATGACCGTCGGGGGCCTTGGCCACCTCGGTCAGATAATTGTCGGCGATGGCCTGCCGGTTGTGGTCGAGCTTGACCTCGCCGGTCGGCGTCTGGAAGTCGAGCGTCGAAAGCGCCTCGCGCAATTTCTTCTCGCCGTCGGAGAGGTCGCCGTGGACCTTGTCGAGGGCGAGCAGCACGGCTTCCGTGTTGATGTAATAGCCCTGCGCGAACAAAGACGGTGACGGGAACCCCTTGGGGAAGGCCGCCTGGTAGTTGGCGACGAATTTCTTCCAGGCCGCGCCTTGGTCGTTATCGGCGATGGGCCCCGCGGCGGGCGTGCCGATGACATAGTCGCGCTGCTTGCCCTTCGTGCTGAGAACGGTCTGGTCGACGGTGATCGATCCGCCGATCAACGGCGCCTGGCCGCCCGCCTGCTGATATTGGGTGAGGAAATTGACCCCGTCCGCGCCGCCGAGCGCGACATAGATCGCGTCGATATCGTCGGGAATGGCCGCGATGACCGAGGAGAAATCCTTGTTGCCGATCGGCACCCAGAATTTTTTGGGCACATGGCCGCCCGCCTTGCAGAACTCCGCCATGAAGCCGAAAACCTGCGTGTAAGGGAACGAATAATCCTCCGCGACGGTCACGACTTTCTTGTAGTGCTTCACATTGTAGACGTAGTCGCCGAGGCCTGCCATCCATTGCGCGCCGTCGGTGGTGAAGCGAAAGAAATTCGGGGCCGGATCGCGCAAGGTTGTGTCCTGCGCGGCGGACGTGCCGTTGACGAAAGTCACATCGGGCTGGGTCTTCGCGTAATCCTTGATCGCGAGGCCTTCGTCGCCCGACAGCGGCCCGATCAGGATTTTCACGCCATCCTGCTCGACCAGCTTGCGCGCGGCCTTCACGGCGCTGTCAGGCGAAGCGTCGGACGATCCCTTGATGACCACCAGCTTCTTGCCGCCGGCCATGTAGTTGTGCTCCTTGAGCGCCAGCTCGGCGCCGCGCATGCTGTCCTGGCCGAGGACGGTGAAGGCGCCCTCGAGCGTCGCCAGCACGCCGACCTTGATCGTGTCGTCGGCGTAAGCCGAGGCGACGAAGGCGACGCTGGCGAGCAGACTCAGCGCCAAAGCAGTGTGTTTCATATTGTCCTACCTCCCTATCGTCCGTGGTTGATCCACTGGATTTAAGCTAAGGCTCGGCGAGCGGCTTGGGGGCCGACGCCTGAGCGGCCCGCCGCCACAGGCCGAAAAGCCCGTCAGGCGAGACGAAAACGACGGCGAGAAATATCGCGCCAATCAAGGTGTTGAATCGGTCGGCGCCGACGAGGTCGATGGCGAAGGTCTTCAAGAGCACGTAGAGCGCCGCGCCAAGGAAGGGCCCGATGGGATGACGCAGGCCGCCGATGACGGAGATGACGAGAACGCCGATCATCTCGGAAACGCTCACCGTCCCCGGCGAAATGCGGCCGTTGAACCAGACGAGCAGGACGCCGGCCGCGCCGGCGATCAGGCCAGCCAGAAAATAGGCGCTCACGCGCAAGCTCGTGACGCTGTAGCCGACCGCGCGCATGCGGCGAGGGTTGTCCCGGGTGCCGACGAGGGCGCGCCCGAAGGTCGAGCGCGAAGCATAGACGACGGCCGCATAGGCGAGCGCGGCGACGCCGAGACAGAGATAATAGAAGGGCGTCGGCAGGCGCCAGGAGACGCCGAACAGGTCCGGCGGCGCGATGCCGCGAAAGCCGGAGTGACCGTTGAACAGCGAATAATTCTGCTGCGCGAGGAAGAAGAAGGCGGCGCCGACGGCGAGCGTGATCATGATCGTGTAGATGCCGGCGGTGCGCACGGCGATGACGCCGATAACAGCGTTGACCGCGCCGGCGATGAGGATCGCCGCCGGAACATAAAGCCACAACGGCCAGTTGAGGCCGAGAACGCCGGCGCCGTTGGGCCCGAGGATCGCCACCGCATAGCCGGCGACGCCCGCCACGGTAAGCTGCGCCAGCGACACCATGCCGCCGTAGCCGGCTAGGATCATCAACGACAGCGCGATGAGGCCGAGGATCAACGCCTGCGCGCAGACCTGGTAGACGAGGAAAGGCGAGGCGAAAGCCGGAATGAGGATCAGCGCGAACAACAGCGCCGCCGTCGCCGGGTTGAACTCGGCGGTCACGATGTCGTTGACGCTCGCCGCGCGCGGCGGATCGGCGGCGCGCAGCCGCGCATTGCCGAGAATCCCCTGCGGCCTCAACGCGAGCGTGACCACCATGATTGCGAAGGTCAGCACGACGCCATAGGTCGGGAAATAGACGAGGCCCAACTGCTCGGCGAGCCCGATCAGCAGCGCCCCGATCGCCGCGCCGGTGATGGAGCCCATGCCGCCGACGATCACAACCACCAGCGAAGCCATCAAATAACGCACGTCCTCTCCCGGCGCGACCGAAAGCGCGGAGCCTCCGACCACGCCGGAAAAACCGGCCAACGCCCCGCCGATGGCGAACACGCCCACGAACAGCAACCGCACATTGACCGCCGCCGCCGAAAGCATCACGCGGTCGTCGACACCGGCGCGAATCATCATGCCGACGCGCGTCCGATTGAGCCCCAGCCACAGCCCGACGCCGATGATGACGGAAGCCGCCAGCACGACGAGCCGGTAGAACGGAAAGCGCAAAAAGATCACGTGTCCGTTGGACCTGATCGCAGTGACGATGGGCAGCGAGATCGCGCCGTCCAGCGAGGCGGGAATTTCGAACTGATAGGTCTTGCCGCCCCAGACCGCGAGCATGAGATCGGCCGCCACGATCGAAATGCCGATCGTCACCAGCGTCTGGCGCAACTCGTCGCCGGCTAGGCGCTGAAACACCAATATTTGCAACAGCGCACCGACCCCCGCCAGTGCGATCGTGCCGCCGAGCACGCCGAACCACCAGTTTCCCGTCCAGTTCGCGAAATCGTAGCCGACATAGGCGCCTAGCAGATAGAGCGAGCCATGCGCGAGATTGACGTTGCGCATCAACCCGAAGACCAGGGTGAAGCCGCTGGCGACGAGAAAATAGAGCCCGGCCAGCGTAACGCCGTCGAGGATCGCGCTGACGAAGGCTTTCTTGCCCTGGAGCGCGGCGCTGAGCCATTCCGGCCAGATGCCGAAGATCATCCAGAGCAGGATCGCCGCGGCGAGCAACCCCAGGCCGGTCGCGATCTGGCGCGCGCTCGGCGCTTGCGCGGTATGGGTCGTCGCCAGAGTCACGCGGTGAGCCTGCGGCGCTGTTCGTTCATCTTCGGCGCCTTGTGGAACTTGCCGTCCTTCATGATCGCGAGCAGGCGCGTCTTATCCTGCAAGATGCGAACATTGGCGACGGGGTCGCCATCGACGAGCAGCAGGTCGGCAAGGTAGCCGGGCTTGATCTGGCCGAGTTCGCTGCCCATGCCCATGATCTCGCCGCCGTATTTGGTCGCCGCCAGGATCGCCTCCATCGGCGAGAAACCTAGCAGATCGACGAAGGTTTCGATATCCTTGGCGTTAGTGCCCTGCGGCGTCCAGGCGAAGCCGTAGTCGCCCCCGATCAAAACTCGGATGCCGCGCCGGTGCATCTTCCTACAGGTTTCGACCGCCGCCTCCAACTCGCGCTCGTAGGCGATGGTGACGGGAGAGCCGGGCTTGATGCCGTAGTCGCCGGCGTGACGGGCCGTGTTGATGAGCCAGGCGAGGCCCGGAGCTACGAAATGCTTATCCTTGTTTGCTTCCAGCATATCGAGGGCCTCTTCGTCGGCGTAAGAGGCGTGATAGATGTTCTGAATACCGTGACGTACGCATTGCTTGACGGAGCCCGCCGAGCGGGCGTGCGCCGCCAGCACCTTGTTGCGGGCCCTCGCCTCGGAGGCCGCCATTGCCACCTCCTCCTCCGACATCGGCGTCTCCTCCGCCTTCATGCCCGTCAGCTCTTCGCCCGAAAGGTTGAGCTTGATGCTGTCAACGCCATATTTGATCAACGTGCGCACGACGCGCCGCACCTCCTCGGGGCCGCTGACGACGATGCCGAGATTGAGCCCTTCGTGCGGAATATGGGAGGGCGCGGCGTCGCCGAGGCCGCCGACGGTCGTGATCTCCGGCCCCGCCGCCGTGTAACGCGGCCCCGGCAAGCGGCCCTGGTTGATGAAGTTGCGGATGACCACATCCAGCCTCGGCTTGGCCGCCGCCGCGCCGCGGCCGCTGGTGAAGCCCGCGTCGAGCACGAGCTTGGCCATTTCTGCCGTCACGAGAATATGCTCTTCCGGCGGCATCATTTGGATCGGGTCGATGCCCGGCGCATTGTTCCAGGAAAGGTGCAGGTGCGCGTCGCATAGGCCCGGCATCAAGGTCGCGCCCATGCCGTCGATGACGGTCTGGCCGCCGGCGCCGGCGCCGGCGATGCGCGAGGAGCCACGCGTCACCGAGCGGATCCGGTTGCCCTGCACCACGACCTCGCCCGTGAAGGGATGGTCGCCGGATCCGTCGAGCACGCGCACGTTAGTGAATGTCACGTTGCCATTGACGCCATTATCGTCGGCCATCTTGCGTCCTCCCGTCGTCTCGTTCGGCTAAGCGTCAACAGACCTGATGAAGTCTGCGGCGAGCTTGCCGCATTCCCTGGGACGCTCCAGCGGCGTCCAGTGGCCGCAGCGCGCGAAAATCTTCACTTTCGCGCCCTTGAACCGTTCAGCGAGCGCCTGCGCGGCCGAAGGCGGCGCGACGCCGTCCTCGTCGCCGGTGGCGATCAGCGCCGGACAACGGATGAGGCGCAAGTCGGCGCCCTCGGCTTGCGCCAGCGCCTCGCAAGACTGCGCGAAACCTTCTTTGTCTTGACGCATGTGGCTTTCGCGCAGGAAGGCGACAACCAGCGGCTCCGAAAGCGCGCCGGCGATGGCGTCGGCGACGGCGACCATGTCGCGCCGGGCGGCGCGCGCGCGCGCCAGCAGACGCTCGCGCGCCGCATCCGTCGGCGCCACAATAGGGCCGAACAGCGAAAGGCTTCTCACCTTGTCCGGAGCTTCGACCGCGACGTGCTGGGCGACCAGGGCACCTAGCGAATGGCCGATCAGATGCGCCGGCGCGCCGGCGACGCTTTGCAGGACCTCAATCACCGCGGTCGCCAGATGCGCAATCGTAAGCTTCTCATAAGGACGCGGCGAACGCCCCGAGCCCGGCAAATCGGGCCGGATGCAGCGAAAGCCAGCGAAATTCACCAGCATGGGTTGAAAGCAGTTCGACGTGCCGCCCAAGCCATGCACGAACACAACCGGCGGCCCCTCGCCCTCCACCTCGACCTGCGTTTCGCCGACCGCGACCGCCGTCATCCGCGCGCCTCCGAGAATATATTCTCCAGCACGCCGACACCGCGAATCTCTACGCGAACGATGTCTCCCGACGTCAGATATTTTGGCGGCTTGAAGCCGACGCCGACGCCCGCCGGCGTGCCGGTTGCGATCACGTCGCCGGGTTGAAGCGTGATCCCGGCAGAGATTGTCGAGATGATTGTCGGCACGTCGAAGATGAGGTCGCGCGTGTTGGCGCTTTGGCGCAACTCGCCATTGACCCAGCATTTGATGGCGGTGTCGGCAAGATCGATCTCGTCGCGGGTCACCGCCCACGGCCCCATCGGGCAGAACGTGTCTTGCGACTTGCCGATGAGCCATTGGCTGAAGCGGCCTTGAAGGTCGCGGGCGGTCACGTCGTTGATGACCGTGTAGCCCCAGACATGGGCGAGCGCGTTCTCGGGTGCGATGCCGCGGCCGGCGCGGCCGATGATGACGCCGAGTTCCCCCTCGTAGTCGACGGCCTGGGTCACGCTCGCGTCGATCCGCACCATCTTTCCATGTGCGATTACGCTTTCCGGGACTTTCGAGAAGATGATGGGGTGTTTGGGAACGGCGCCGGCTCCAGCACTGGAGTCGAACCCGCTTGCGGCGAACTCGTGTGCGTGATCATAATAGTTCTTGCCGACGCAGAACACGTTGCGGCGCGGACGCGGTATGGGAGCTTCAAGCTCGACCTCGCTCAGCGGGATCGCCGACAGGGTGAGCGGCGCCGATTCCCGCTCTATGAGCGCAAGGACGCCCAACTCCGCCTCCGACGCTGGCAGATCGAACGGCGCGAGCGTCCCGCGCGTCTCGTCGAGCAGTCCCACCCGGCGTTCGCCCCCGACGCGAAATACGGCCAACTTCACGACGCTTCCCCCTTGTTTGCGCCATTTAAGACCAGATCGGTGCAAATTGCAAGCGATCCCGAGCTTTCGGAGCGCGAATGAATTGCGGTAAAACTCTGGAGATCGACAACGCAGCGCAGTCGTGCTATTTGGCTCACAATTGGTTCAGCAGGGTCGCCCATGCCAAAGAAGGCCGCATACGACGTCGCGCTTTCGCTGCGTCGACGCATCGAAAAGGGCGAATGGCGACTTACCCGGCGTCTACCCAACGAGCGCGAACTGGCGACGGAATACGGCGTCGCGCGCAACACGATTCGCGCCGCGATCGCCGCCATTGTGAAGGACGGGGCGCTGTCGCGCCAAGTCGGGCGTGGGACCTTTCTCGTCGAAGACCACCGGCTTGAGGCGCGCAATCTTCTCGACCGACTGGTGGGCGCGAGCCCGATGGATATGATGGCAGTGCGCGCGATCTTTGAGCCGCGCGCGGCGGCGCTCGCCGCGACCCAGGCCAGCGTCGGCGAACTGGAGGCCATCGCGGAAGCCCATGCCGCCGCCGCCAACGCGCTGGAGGCGGAGGCATTTGAACGTTGGGACGCGGAACTGCATCAACGTATTTTCGCGGCCACGCGCAATGATCTTCTCTGCGGGCTGCACGAATTGTTCCGGCTCATCCGCAATCAAGATTTATGGAAAGACATCAAGCGTCGATCGTTTACGCTCGCGCGCCGTGCCCGTTATTGCGAGGAACACGAGGCTCTGGTGTCGGCGCTGCTGCGCAGGGACGGAGCACGGGCGAGCCAGGCGATGCTGATTCATCTGCGGACGGTCGAGGCGAATTTGACGACAGTTCCCTCGCATGGCTTGGAGGATCCGGCGATGAATAGCGAAGCGGAATGACAAGCCAAGTTCCTTTTCGTTTCACCTGCACAGCCCCTCTCCACCGCGCGCCCGATCGCCGCAAAATTCCATCTGCGGCTGTTGTCGAAAGCTCCATCGCCGACCGGCATCAGCATACGATATTGGGCTCGCTTGCCTCTTCGACGCGTTATCCACTCGCGACAGCCGTCCTTCGTAATCGATGAGGATCAGTCGGCTGGGAGGCTCGTCGCCCCACTTCCACAACACGAGATTCATATCGGCAGCGTTTGATCCCGCGGCAAAACTTCGCACCAGAAGGCTATTGTATACCCCGAGTCGTCGAGGATCCGCGAAAAGCCATTGCGTAGGGGCGGATTTTGGATTCGCTTAGGGAAATGATTCGGAGCGGATTTCTCACGGCGAAAGA
>JAJYDD010000511.1 GCA_021777795.1 Pseudomonadota bacterium
CGGGACCAGCGAAAGGTTGGAATCGTGCGCGCCGCAATGCACCCGAACCTGCGGCGACACGCCCGCCGCCGCCGCGACCTCGGGACGAATCGGGAAGGCGTCCCAGGCTTGGCGCAGCGGCGGGATAAGCCGGCTCCAGCCCCGGCTGACGACGAGGCTCGACGGCGCCGCCTCATAAGGTCGCCAGAGATCGCCGTGGCAGGCGAGCGAGGTGACTTCGCTCGCCAGTTCCCCGGTCAATCGCCACAGCCAATATTGCGGATACATCAGCAGAGCGCGCGCGCGGGCGAAAAGCGCGGGATAGCGCCGCTCGTAGAAATAGACGCAGCGGCCGAGATTGAGCCCGCGCGGGGCCCGCGGCGATAGCGTCTCGGCGAACGGCGGGCGGATCGCATCATAGTCGGCGTTGATTTCGCCAAAGCCGTCGAACTCATAATCCATCGGCGGCGGGCAGGGGCCGCTGTCGTCAACCATGACGCCCGACGCGCCGTGAGTGGAGATCGAGATCGCCGCGATGGGCGCGAGCCTGTTCAATTCGGCCAGCGAAGCCAGCAGGAAGCCCCAGATCATTTCGACGTCGAGGCGCGGGTAGGGCCATTGCGCATCCGAGGGCAAAGCGGCGTTGGAGCGCGAGCGCTCGCCGAGGATGGCGCCGTCATCGTCAAACAGCACGACCTTGACGTTGGTCTTGCCGACGTCGAGCACGGCCACGCTCATAGCGTCACTCCAGGTAAAACATCTCGTCGAGCGTGACCGTGACGGGGCTGCCGTCCGCGTTGGCCGCCATGATGTCCTTCATATGCGCCCACCAGCGCCGCATCACCGGTTGAGACGGCAGGTCGTCCATGCCATGCCGCTCGGACCGCTCCAGATAGGCGAACAGGATGTTTGTCTGCTCATCAAGATGGATGGAATAGTTGCTGACGCCGGCTTGCTTCAGCAGCGCCTTCAGCTCCGGCCAGATCAGGTCGTGCCGGCGCTTGTATTCCTCGCGCTGGCCGGCGTTGAGAAACATCTTGAAGGCGTAGCGGGGCATTATGTCGATCGGTTTGCGGCGCCGCCGGCTGTCTCTCTCGCCGCTCGCGCGGAGAAGGGCGTTGTCACGCGGCGGCGTCTGGTGAAGCTGCGCAGCCCCTCACCCCGTGAAGAACGGGGAGAGGGGAGGGCCGAGGTTCGTTCGTTCTTATCAGAAGTTGAACTTGTCGATATTGGCCTTGTCGAAGACATAAGGCGCGCCGAGCAGGATCTCGCTGCCGTTCACCACCTGGAGCTTGCCGAGCTTGCCGGCGTCGGCCTCCTTGTCGCCGGCCTTCAGCTTGCCGTCGACGACGTCGCGCATGACATACATCGCCGCGTAGCCGAGATCGACCGGATTCCACAGCACGACCGATTTGACGCAGTCGGAGTGCACATAGGGCTTCATCGCATTGGGCGTGGCGAGGCCGACGACGGCAATCTTGCCACATTCCTTGGCCTTGGTCACCGCCTCGGCGGAGGCCGGCGTCGCCACCGATGTCATGCCGAAAATGCCCTTCAATTTGTCGCCGTATTTGTTGATGAGAGTGGTCGCCTGGTTGAAGGACAGCACATTGTCCTCCTGCGCCTCAACCGTCTCCAGCCAGTTCATCTTCGGGTGGCACTTGTCGCCATAGGCGTGCATTTCGGCGATCCAGCGCGCCTGGTTCGGTGTGGTGAAGGTCGAAGTGACGATGGCGAAAGACCCGTTCTCGCCGATCTCCTTGGCCATCGAATCCATCATCGCTTTGGCGATGCCGTTGAATTGCGCCTGGTTGACGAACCATTCGCGCGCGTCCGGCGTCGAATTGGCGTCGTAGCCGACGACGTGGATGCCCTTGGCCAAAGCCTTTTTGAGCACGGGCGCGATGGCGACGGGATCGTTGGCGGCGAACAAGATGCCGTTGACGCCGCGCGTGATGTAATTGTCGATGAACTTGATCTGCTCGTCGATCTTGGCTTCCGTCGGGCCGTCCGTCGTCACCTTGACGTTGCCGAGTTCCTTCGCGGCATCCTGGATGCCCTTCGAGGTCGCGTTGAAATAGCCGATGCCGATCAGCTTCGGGATGTCGACGACGGTGATTTCCTTGCCGGCGAGGTTGGGCGCGTTGACAGCCTTGCCGCCGTCATAGGGCTTGGAGGCCGGCGCGGGATTGGATCCGGTTCCGCAGGCGAGCGGGTTGGTCGGCAGATCGTCGGCGCCGTCCCATTGCGCGGCGCGTGAAGGCGCGCTGGCGAAGGCCAGCGCGAGCGCCGCGGCGGCGGCGGTGGTCATAAGCATTTTCTTCATGCATTCCTCCCTTGCCCGACTTTTGCGGGCGATGAACCCCGAAAACCCCGCTTAGTCGCGACGGCGTTCGAGGGAGCTTGCGATCAGCACCGAGGCGATCAGGACAATGCCGATCACCATGATCGTAGCGTCGCCCTTGACGCCCGTCAGCGCCAGACCATTCTTCAACAACTGAATCATGACGAGCCCGATCACCGTGCCCCAGATCGTGCCGGCGCCGCCGAATATGCTGGCGCCGCCCAGCACGACTGCGGCGATGACGTCGAGTTCGTAGCCCAGCCCCATATCCGAGCGCGTCGTCGTCACCCGCGACACCAGCACGAAAGCCGACAGGCCCGACATGAGCCCGGACAAAGTGTAGACGATCAGCTTCGTGCGGTCGACCGCCAGCGCCGAGAACCGCGCCGCCGTTTCGTTGGCGCCGATGGCGTAGAGCGTGCGGCCGAATGATGTGCGGTCGAGCGCGACGCCGGCGATCACGATGCAAGCCCCGAGAATCCAAAGCTGGGTCGGCACGCCTAAGACCTGGCCCTGGCCCAGCGCATAGAACCAATCGGGATAACCGCGCACCGAACGGGCCTTGCTGATCCCTTCGGCGAGGCCGCGATAGAGCGCCAGCGTGGCGATGGTGACGATGAGCGGCGGCGCCTTCAACCGCGTAATGACGAGACCGTTGCAAAAGCCGGCGAACGCCCCGACGGCGAGCGCGATCACGATTGCCAGCGGCAGCGGAAGGCCCCAGTTCTTCCACGCCACGCCGAGCACGATGGCGCACAGCCCGACAATGGCCCCGACGGAGAGATCAATGCCGCCAGTGATGATGACGAAAGTCATCGGCAGCGCGATGAGGCCGATTTCGGTCATCAACCGGCCCTGGTTGAGCAGATTGTCGAGCGTCAGGAACTGATCGTTGAGATAGCCGAGCCCAATCAGCGCGACGACGAGAATGGCGGCGAGAATTGTCTCGTGACGCTTCAGATATCGGTTCATCGCGCGGCTCCCAGCCGTCGGCGGCGGCGCAGGATGTCGGCGACCAC
>JAJYDD010000512.1 GCA_021777795.1 Pseudomonadota bacterium
AGGTTAAAGCTTCACAATCGTTAGAAGAATTTTGGTGGAGCTGAGGGGAATCGAACCCCTGACCTCTGCAGTGCGATTGCAGCGCTCTCCCATCTGAGCTACAGCCCCGGCCGGAGCGCTCTTTAACGTGCGCTTGTGGCGCATGTCAACGCGGGGATGGGCGAAACGCGCCCGCATGCGCCTTATTCTCACGGGAGACTGCATGCGCGCGATCCTGAATATCGTCCTTCTGGCGCTCGACCTCTATAAGTACATCATCATCGCCACCGCCGTCATGTCGTGGCTCATCGCCTTCAACATCGTCAATATTCGCAACGAAGTGGTGCGCTCGATCTGGAACACACTGCTTGCCATGACCGAGCCGTTGCTGCAACGCATCCGTCGCTTCCTGCCCAACACTGGCGGCATAGACATCTCCCCGGTCATTTTGTTCCTGATTATCCTGCTGATCGAACAGATTATCATCCTCTACATCTACCCCAACGTGTTCTGATGCCCAAGACCGCCTCCGGCCGCTTCTTTGAGGATTTTCGGATCGGCGAGACGCTGCGTCACGCCACCCCGCGCACGCTCAACGCGGGCGACGCCTCGCTCTATTCCGCGCTCTATGGCGCGCGCTTCGCCGTGCAGAGCGCCGACACCTTCGCGCAAACCCTCGGCTATCCGCGCGCGCCGATCGACGACCTGCTCGCCTTCCATGTCGTGTTCGGCAAGAGCGTGCCGGACGTCTCGCTCAACGCCATCGCCAATCTCGGCTATGCCGAGGGCCGCTTCCTCAAGGCCGTCTATCCCGGCGACACCCTGAGCGCGACGAGCGAGGTGATCGGGCTGAAGGAGAATTCCAACCGCCAGAGCGGCGTCGTCTACGTGCGCACTAAGGGCGCCAACCAGAGCGGCGAGATCGTCCTCGATTATGTGCGTTGGGTGATGGTGCGCAAGAGCGACGCCGCAGCCCCTCCCCCGCCCGCCGTCGTGCCCGCCACGGCGGCGCGTGTCGATCCGGCGACGCTCGGCGCCGCCTGCCCCAGCATTCACGCCTATGACTTCGCCCTCGCCGGTTCCCCGCATCGCTTCGGCGACTATGAGGCGGGCGAACGCATCGACCATGTCGACGGCGTGACGGTCGAGGAAAGCGACCATATGCTGGCGACGCGGCTCTATCAGAACACCGCCAAGGTGCATTTCAACCAATTCACCGAGAGCGCCGGCCGCTTCGGGCGGCGGCTGATCTATGGCGGCCATGTCATCTCGCTGGCCCGCTGCCTGAGCTTCAACGGCCTCGCCAACGCCTTCCATGTCGCCGCGATCAATGGCGGGCGCCATGTCGCGCCGCTGTTCGCCGGCGACACCGTGTTCGCCTGGAGCGAAATCCTGGAAAAGGCGGAGTTGCCGGGCCGCGCGGACGTCGGCGCGCTGCGGGTGCGGTTGGTCGCGACCAAGAACCGCCCCTGCGCCGATTTCCCTTATCGCAACGGCGAAGCCTACGATCCCGCTGTGATTCTCGATTTCGACATGTGGGCGCTGATCCCGAGGTAGCCGATGCGCCTGCCGACCGACGCCACCTTGTTGATCGCCCCCGGCGCCGAGCCCGCGCTCGAACAGGTCTGGCGCGAGGAGCGGCTGCCGGTGCTGGCGCTCGACGGCGACCTCGCGGGCATAGAGGCCGCGCTGGAGGCGATCGGGACAGCCACGGTCGTCGCCTGCGACGAGAACGCCGCCCGCGTGGCGGCGACGTTGGGCTTTCGCACTTTTCTCGTCGGCGAGGGGGCCGTCGCGGGAGCCGCTACAGTGTCGCTGAGCCAGACGCTCGACGCGGCGCGGTTCGCCCGCGCGCGCGAACGCTGGAAGGCGGCGCGCTCAGTCTAACTGTCGCTCCAGAGCGTCGAGCGTGCGGTAGCAGGCCAGCACCCCGGCTACGCTGGAATTGGGCTCGCGGCCTTGCCTGATCGCGGCGAAGAACTCGCGGTCCTGCAACTCGATGCCGTTCATGCTGACATCGACCTTGGAAACGTCGATCTTCTCGTCCTTGCCGGTGAAGAGATCGTCGTAGCGCGCGATATAAGTGGCGCTGTCGCCGATGTAGCGGAAGAAGGTGCCGAGCGGCCCGTCATTATTGAAGGACAGCGACAGCGTGCAGATCGCGCCGCTCTCGGTCTTCAACTGAATGCTCATATCCATCGCGATGCCGAGCGTCGGGTGGATCGGCCCCTGCACCGCATTGGCTTTTACGATGGGGGAGCGCGCCTGATAGGCGAAGAGATCGACGGTGTGCGCCGCGTGATGCCACAACAGATGGTCGGTCCAGGAACGCGGCTGGCCGAGCGCGTTCATGTTGGTGCGGCGAAAGAAATAGGTCTGCACGTCCATCTGCTGGATGTTGAATTCGCCGGCGAGGATGCGCTTGCGCACATATTGATGGCTCGGGTTGAAGCGCCTTGTGTGGCCGCACATGGCGACGAGGCCGGTCTTTTCCTGCATCGCGACCACCGCCTCGGCGTCGCGGAGGCTGTCGGCGAGCGGGATTTCGACCTGCACATGCTTGCCGGCTTCAAGGCATTGGATCGTCTGCGCGGCGTGCATCTGCGTCGGCGTCGCGAGGATGACGGCGTCGAGGCCCGGCAGTTTCAGCGTCTCGGCGAGGTCGGTGGTCGCATGGCCAACGCCATATTTCCTTGCCGCCTCCTGGGTCTTGTCGAGTTCGCGCCCGACAATGGAAATGCACTCGACGCCGTCGATCAGCTTGATCGCGTCGAGATGCTTGAGGCCGAAGGCGCCGGCGCCGGCGAGCGCGACTTTGATGGTTTTGCTCATGCTTTAAACTCCAGATGATTGCCCGCGGCCCGGCATAAAACCATCGCTGATTGACTGGAGGCGCCGAACACTGCCTTCCCCCTGACCGGGACGAACCCCCTCCCTAGCCCTCCCCCACAAGGGGGGGGAGGGAACGCGAGGCTCAGGCGGCGTTTTCGAGGATCAGATGCCCGACAGCCGTATTCGACGCCGGCACGTGATAGAACCGATGCACAACCTTCGGCTTCGGGCCGCCGCGCGTGTCCGCCATCGCGCCGCGCGCGATCAACCACATCACCAGTTCGATGCCTTCCGACCCGGCCTCGCGCACATATTCAATGTTGGGCATCCTGGCGAGCTTGGCGGGATCGTCGATGAGTTCGTCGAGGAACTTGTTGTCCCACTCGCGGTTGATGAGGCCCGCGCGCGGCCCCTGCAACTGGTGGCTCATGCCGCCCGTGCCCCAGATCTGCACGTTGAGATCTTCCGGGTAGCTCTCGATCGCCTTGGCGATCGCTTGACCCAGCGCGAAACAGCGCGCCCCCGAGGG
>JAJYDD010000513.1 GCA_021777795.1 Pseudomonadota bacterium
TTCGCGCCGTGGAACGCCGGCGCCTGCATCCTGGCGATGGACAAGCGTTTCGACGCCCGCGCCACGCTCGACGATCTCGTGGCGCATGAGGTGACTTCGTTCTGCGCGCCGCCGACGGTCTGGCGCCAACTCATCCAGCTTCCGCTGGAAAGCTGGCCGGTGCGGCTGCGCGAGGCCAATTCCGCCGGCGAGCCGCTCAACCCCGAGGTCATCGACCATATCCGCCGTGTCTGGGGTCTCGCCTTGCGCGATTCCTACGGGCAGACGGAAACGACGATGATGGTCGGCAATTCCGTGGGTCAGAAGATCGTCGCCGGTTCGATGGGCCGGCCGCTGCCCGGCTACCGCGTCGTGCTGCTCGACGTCGATGGGCTGGAGGCCGACGAGGGCGAGATCGCGCTGCCGCTCAACCCGCGCCCGCTCGGCCTGATGATGGGCTATCAGGAGGACGACGGAACCCTGCGGCCGCTCGAAGGCGCTTATTACCGCACCGGCGACGTCGCCAGCCGCGATAAGCAGGGCTTCATCACCTATGTCGGGCGCGCCGACGACGTGTTCAAATCCAGCGATTACCGGCTGAGTCCGTTCGAACTGGAAAGCGCGCTGATCGAGCACGAGGCGGTGCAGGAGGCCGCCGTCGTGCCGGTCCCCGACGCGGCGCGGCTCAATCTCGCCAAGGCCTATGTGGTGCTGAGCGAGGGCCGTGCGCCGGATCGCGAAACCGCGCTCGACATTTTCCGTTTCCTGCATGAGCGGCTTGCGCCCTACAAACGCGTGCGCCGGCTGGAATTCGCGGATCTGCCGAAGACGATCTCCGGCAAGATCCGCCGCGTCGAATTGCGCGGGCGCGAGGCCGGGCTCGCCAAGGCGGGCGAGCGAGCGGCGACGGAATTCAGGATCGAGGAATTTCCCGAGCTGAAATAGGAGGCTGGCGCCTCCGGTTTCGCCCGGGAAACGGAGGCTTCAGCCCACCAGCTCGTTGCCGGCGAACCATTGCGCGATTTCCTGTGCGGCGGTCTCTGGCGCGTCGGAGCCGTGGACGGAGTTTTCGCCCATCGACAGCGCGAATTGCTTGCGGATCGTGCCGGCGGCGGCCTTTTCCGGGTTGGTCGCGCCCATGACCTCGCGGTATTTGGCGATGGCGTTCTCGCCTTCGAGCGCCTGCACGACGACCGGCCCCGCCGTCATCATCTCGACGAGTTCGCCGAAGAACGGCCGCTCGCGATGCACGCCATAAAAGGTCTCGGCCTGGCCGCGCGTCATGTGCACGCGCTTTTGAGCGACGATGCGCAGGCCCGCCGCCTCGATCGCCGCGTTGACAGCGCCAGTGAGGTTGCGCCGCGTCACGTCCGGCTTCAGGATGGAAAAGGTGCGTTCCAGGGCCATTTTACTCTCTTGAATGGGTATGCGGCGCGCTTATAGCGGCGGGGGTCATGAGCGACAAGGCGATCGTGGTGAAAGCGCAGGAGGGGGAGCCGCCCGGCTTCGTCGTGTTCCTGCGCAAGGGGCCCGGCCAGACCCGGCACGAGGTGACGCTCTCGCGCGAGGACCACGCGCGGCTCGGCCCCGGTCGCGAGGCGGCGACGGTGGTCGAGGCGGCCTTCGCCTTCCTGCTCCACCGCGAGCCCAAGGAGGCGATTCTCAGTCGCTTCGACATCAGCGAGATTTCGCGGTATTTTCCTGAATTTGAAAGCGAATTGCCGCGCTACCTGGACAAGGCGTCTTGAAGCAGGCGACGCATGTTTTCCGGCTCGACACGCGCGGGCCCGGGCTTGTCGAGTTCACCGACGAGATCGCGGACTGGCTGAGCGGGCAGGGGTTCGCCACCGGCCTCATGACGCTGTTCTGCCGCCACACCTCGGCTTCGCTGACCATTCAGGAGAATGCCTCGCCCGAGGTGCGCTTGGACCTCGAAGCCGCCTTCGCGCGCCTCGCGCCCGAGGCGCCGGGGCTCTACGCCCATGCCGACGAGGGGCCGGACGACATGCCCGCCCATATCCGCGCCGTGCTGACGGGCGTCAGCCTGTCGATCCCCGTCATCGGCGGCCGCATGGCGCTGGGGACATGGCAGGGGGTTTTCCTGTTCGAGCACAGGCGAAGGCCGCATCGGCGCGAGATTGTCGCGCATGTGATGGGGGAATAGGGGCTACTCCCAGGCGTCAAGCTCCTGGTCCGGCGGCGGTTCCAAGACTTCCGCGCCGATGGTCAATGGCGTCAAGGATGCGAGAGGCGCGCCGTTTCGGGTCAGCACGAACGCTTCGCCGGCCTCGACGCGCGCGAGAAGATCGAACCAGATGGATTCGGCTTCATCGATCTCGATGTGGTGCATGGGCGGACGCTCTGTTTGACGGTTTTAGCCGATTGCGCGCTTGCACGGCTGAGCAGTCAGGAGCGCACATTAGCGCGGTTTGCAAAGAATACACAAAGACCTTTACCGCAAGGCGCCGCGAAATGCTTCGCAATCAACTTGAAACACCGTCATTGCGAGCGGAGCGAAGCAACCTACGGTCCGGAGATGCTGCCCTTTCCGATTAGCCGACGGTCTCGGCGAGATGGACGGCTTCGCTACGCTCGCCATGACGCCAGAGCCGATTCCAAATGAAAAGATTCCGCTTTGGGCGCCGTTTGCGAAGGTCGCGGATAGTGGCGGTGAAGGACTTCAGGGAGCGATAGGAAGCACGGGGGCCGGACGCGGCGATGAGGGCGAGTGGGTCCATTAGACGGCCCGTTCCAAGACCGGTCGGCAGATTTTTTCCATCTGCTCTACGGCCGCGTTAATTTGCCTTGCCATTGTGTCCGATTCGTCAGCGCTCCACCAAATCATGCGCTCCATTTGTTGCCATAGACCCGGGTCTCGATGCTGGGTGCTGTCGCCTGACCATCGAATAAGCAGCGTCGCCGCATTTGCGATTCCGGTAATGGCCCCATGTAGCTTTTCAAAAGCATGATCTGCGTCGGCACCAAACCATGCGGCCGCGCGGTATCGAGTTGCCAACAGATTCCCGATATCTGGTCGGCTTTGTTCAAGCCGCTCAAGAGTCACGTAATAACTATCTCTTTGTCGGGCAACAGCTTCAGTTTCACTCTCTATTCGGGCTCGACTTTCCCCCTCGCCTTGAAGTCTCATTGGAGTTCTTATCCTGCGAAGCAGATCGTGCATCTGATAGAAACCGGAAAGTACTTCCTCGGCCAAGTCCTGTTGACGCTTGCGGTCTGCAAACGCGGCATCGAGCTTTATTTTCTTCTCGGCCAGATTGACATCCGCCTGTGCTTTCCACTCAGCTAACTCGTGGTCAGACGTAAGCTTCTGCTGAGCTAACCAAATTTAAGAGATCCCCCG
>JAJYDD010000514.1 GCA_021777795.1 Pseudomonadota bacterium
TGCCCTCGGCTTCCAGGTGGGGCCGCGCAACCGCCATCCCTGGGGAACCGAGAATCATATCGTACAGTTCCCCGGCGCGTTCCTCGAACTCGTCGGCCTCGGCGAGGGTTTTGTGCGCCCGGCGCCGGACGATCCGCTGTTCGCCTTCGCCGGCTTCCTCGACGTGTTCCTTGGCAAGCGCGAGGGCCTCGCCATGCTGGTGCTGCGCTCGCAGGACGCCAAGGCCGACCAGCGCGCCTTCTCGGCCAAGGGGCTCGGCGAGTTCCCGCGCTTCGATTTCGGGCGCAAGGGGATGCGCCAAGGCCGCGAGGTGGAGGTGGCGTTCTCGCTCGCCTTCGCCCGCTGCCCGGCGCTGCCGCAGACCGGGTTCTTCGTCTGCCAGCAGCATTTCCCGGAGAATTTCTGGGATGCGGCGGCGCAGGTTCATCCCAATGGCGCGACGGGCGTGTCCGGGCTCGTTTTCACGCACCCGAAGCCCGAGGCGACGGTTGCGTTTCTTTCCGGCTTTCTCGACGCGCCGGCCGAGGAGATCGCCGGCGGGCTGCGCTTAGCCGCCGAGGGAACGACGGTCGAGTGCCTGACGCCTGCGGCCTACGCGGCCGCGTGGGGCGCGCCGGCGCCTTTCGAGCGCGGGCTGGCGGCGATGCGCATTGCGGCGGCCTCGCCGTCGGGCGTGATGGAGGTGGCGGGGACACGCCTTGCCTTTGTCGCAACGCCTTAACGGCCGCCTAACGCTTCGCCCCTAGCTTGGCCGGCGGCTCGAACCCGGCGAGCCTTTGCGAGCGTTTCATGTGTAACCTCAAATCCGGCGGCGCTCGGCTGGCGGCCTTTCCCGCCCAGTTCCGGCGAAAGATCTCGCAAGGCGTCTATCGGCCCGAGATCGACGGGTTGCGCTTCTTCGCCATCGCCTTCGTCATTTTCGGCCATTCGCTGGAGCGGGCGGCGCGGTTCTTCCCGAGCTACCAGGACACGCTGGCGGGCTCGCGGGGGGAGGCGTTTCTCCAAGTCGCGCCGCCGGGGGTGTTCCTGTTCTTCGCCATCAGCGGCTTCGTGCTGGCGGGGCAGGCGATCAAGGCGCAGGCGAGCCCGCTCAGCGGCGCTTTTCTCAAGGGCTATTTCGGCCGCCGCATCCTGCGCATCGAGCCGCCTTATATCCTCTTGCTCGTGGCCACTTGGGCGCTGCTGAGCCTCACGCATTGGACGCCGGAAGGGACGCACCGTTTTGACGTCGCGCCGCGCTCGCTCGATGTGAGCCTCGCGGCCAGCGTGTTCTATCTGCACGATCTCCTCTGGGGCACGTTCCCGCGGCTGTTCCCGCCGGGTTGGTCGCTCGAAGTCGAGGTGCAGTTCTACGTGCTCGCGCCTCTGCTGTTCGCGCTTTGGGCGACGTTGCGGGCGGGAGGGGAGCGCATCGCGCTGACGCTGCTGTTCCTGGCCACCGGCGTCAATCTCTCGCTGCTCGGCTGGAAGACTTTGGGGCCGCTGCACGTCGAATATTCGCTGCTCCATTACTTCAACTATTTCTGGCTCGGCATCGCGATGGCTTACGCGCGCGAAGCGTTGACGCTGCGGCTCGCGCGGGCCCCGGCGGGGGCGGTCACGGCGCTCGGCTGGCTGGGTCTGGCGGGCTTCGTCGCCGTCTCGGCGCCGGGCGAACGGGCGGCTCTTGGGCTCGAAGCGGCGCGGTTGGCGGCGACTTATGCCTGTCTGGCGGCGATCTTCGCCTCGACCTTCGACGCCCGCTCGGGCTTTCGCGGCTTCTGCGCCTCGCCTTGGATCAGCCTGATCGGCGGCGCCTGCTATTCGATCTATCTCGTGCATTTGCAGATCATTCAGATGATCTTCGTCGCCGCCGCGAAGGTCGCGCCGCATCTGCCGCTGGCTGGCTTAGCCGGGCTCTTTGCCTTGACTGCGCTGGTCGTGATCGCAGTGGGACTGACGTATTACGTGCAAATCGAGCGCCGCTTCATGGCGCGCGATTGGCCGCGGACGGCATGGGCCTATCTGCGCGGCGCCGCGCCAGCGAGTTCCGCGCCGCGGCGGGAGGCCGGCAGCGCGCCGGAAGCCCGCGACGCACTGAAGCGTCGCTCGGCCGCCACCAGCCCATAAAGGCATCCGCACAGCACGAACAGATGCCGCCAATGGCTGGTGTCGATCTGCACGCCCTGTAAGACCTGCGGAAAGAGGCCGGCCCATAGTCCGATGCTCTCGGTCTGCACCGGGGATTTGCGAAAGCAAAGGCGCCACCCGAGATAGATGGTGACTGCGGCGAAGGTCAGGAACGCCAGACCGCCCGACCAGCCGAACGAGGCGAAGGCGCTGATGAACACCTCGTGAGGGTCTTGCGGAAAGATATGGCCGAAGCGGAGCGGCCCAAAGCCGAAGGGGCGCACCAGCAGCATCGGGATCGAGCGCACCTGATTGCCGAAACGTCCCTGCGGGCCGGAATCATAATCTTCCGCCAGCGTGGCGCGCTCGGTCGCGAGGTCATGAACCTCGGGTATCGCAAGCGCCACGGCGACGATGACGGCTGCGAGCACGCCAACCATCCCCGCCACCAGCAGCGCACGGGCGCGCAGCCGCGCCGACGATGCGGTGAGAAAAGTGACGCCGATCAGCAGCGCCACCGAAAATAGGCAGTCGATGATGGCGCCGCGCGAAAAACTCAGCAACAAGCCGAAGATCATGATGACGAGGCTCGGCAGGATCACGATCTTGCGGCCGCGCTGAAGGAACAGGTCTTGCAGCAGCCAGACGATCGGCGGGACGAGGAACGGCGCGTACACGTTGGGATCCTTGAAGAAGCCCATCGCGCGCGAATTATCGTAAATGGTGAAGTACTGACCTGTGCCGGCGACGTCGAAATAGCCGAGGATGCCAAGAATGGATGATATGACGCCGGCGGCGACATAGCCGCTGCGGATCGTCGCCATGCGCGACAGCGGATCGCGCGCCACGATGGCGGCGAACACGATCGTCGCCAGGCAGATGTAGAGCGTGATGAGGATGAAGCTTACGCTCTCCTGCTCCTGAACCCAGGGGATGAGCGTGAGGAAGCCGCTCGACGACCAGATCAGCAGGGTCGCCACCAGCGGCGCCAGCGCGCGGTCGAACAGCATGCCGCCGTCGGCGAAGACCAGCAGCGCGATCGGGAACATGAACTCGAACGGCGAGGGCTCGATCGCCACGAAGCCGCTGACCGCCAGATAGGTCCACAACACCCCGCGCTTCAGCGGCTCGCTCGTTCGCATGAAGCCCTCCGCAGCGCCGTTGGCGCGCCGGGCGGACTTTAGGGAGAGCATGGTTAACGAGCCGTCAACCGGGCTTGGCCTGGGC
>JAJYDD010000515.1 GCA_021777795.1 Pseudomonadota bacterium
GCATCGGCTGATGAACGGGCTCTATCTGCAACTGCACGCCTATATGCTGCGCGTCGCCATTCCTTATGGCACGCTGAAATCGGCGCAATTGCGCAAGCTCGCCGACATCGCGCGCAAATACGATCGCGGCTACGGCCATTTCACCACCCGACAGAACATCCAGTATAACTGGCCGAAACTGGTCGAGACCCCCGACATACTGGCCGAACTCGCCAGCGTCGAGATGCACGCCATCCAGACCTCGGGCAATTGCATCCGCAACGTCACCGCCGACCATTTCGCTGGCGTCGCCGCCGACGAGATCACGGACCCGCGCCCTTACGCAGAAATCCTGCGCCAGTGGTCGTCGCAGCATCCCGAGTTCACGTTCCTGCCGCGCAAGTTCAAGATCGCCGTCAACGGCGCCGCGCATGACCGCGCCGCCATCCAGGCCCACGACATCGGGCTACAGATGGCGCGCAACGAACGCGGCGAACTCGGCTTCACGGTCTATGTCGGCGGCGGCCTCGGGCGCACGCCTTTCATCGCCAAGAAGATCCGCGATTTCCTGCCCGTGCGCGATCTCCTGCGTTACGTCGAGGCGATCGTGCGCGTCTACAATCTCGATGGCCGACGCGACAACAAGTTCAAGGCGCGCATCAAGATCCTCGTCCACGAGAAGGGCGAGGCGGCGTTCCGCGAGGCGGTGGAGGCCGAGTACGCCGCCAATGCGCAAAGCGCGCTGACGCTGCACGAGGCCGACGTCGCGCGTATGGGCGCCTATTTCGCCCCGCCGACGCTCGCCCCCCGCGCCCCCGAAAGCGCGCGCATCGCCCGCCGGCGCAGCCGCGACGCGCGCTTCGACGCCTATATGCGCGCCAATGTCGCCCCGCATAAGGTTCCCGGCTATGCGGTGATGACGGTGTCGCTGAAGCCGATCGGCTTGCCCCCCGGCGACGCCTCGGCCGACCAGATGGACGCCGTCGCCGATCTCGCCGAGGATTATAGCCACGACGAATTGCGCGTCAGCCACGAGCAGAACCTCATCCTGCCCTATGTCGCGCTCGACGATCTGCCGGCGGTCTATGATCGCCTCGCATCCGTCGGCCTCGCCGAACCCAACGCCGGCGAGATCAGCGACATCATCGCCTGCCCCGGCCTGGATTATTGCGCCCTCGCCACCGCGCGCTCGATCCCCGTCGCCCAGCGCATCGCCGAGCGTTTCGGCGATGGCGCCCGCGCGGCCGATATCGGCCCGCTGAAAATCAAGATTTCGGGCTGCATCAACGCTTGCGGCCATCATCACGTCGGCCACATCGGCATTCTCGGCCTGGAGCGGGCCGGCGAGGAGACTTATCAGATCACGCTCGGCGGCTCCGCCGACGAGAACGCCGCCATCGGCCAGATCACCGGACCCGGCTTCTCCTCCGAGCGGGTCGTCGAGGCGATCGACACCATCGTCGAGACCTATCGCGCCCAGCGCAGCGACGTCAGCGAGCCGTTCCTGGCGACCTATCGCCGCGTCGGCATGGCGCCGTTCAAGGAGGCGCTCTACGAGAGGAGCGCCGGATCGGACATCTGATGAGCGCGCACGACATCAAGCTGTTCGGCGACGCGGTCGCCGCCTCGCGGCTGGAGACCCGCTTCGGGCTGGTCTCGGCGGAATCGCTGCTGAGATTCGCGATTCGGGATCTCTATCCCGGCCGCATCGCGCTGGTGTCGTCCTTCGGCGCGGATTCCGTGGTGCTGCTGCACATGATTTCTGAGATCGACAAGGCGACGCCGGTGGTGTTCGTCGATTCCGGCCAGCATTTCCCAGAGACGCTGGCCTATCGCGACGCCCTGGTCGAACGCCTGGGCCTCACCAACATCGTCAACACGACGCCGGACGCGGCGACCCTGGCGCGCGAAGACCCCGAGAACTTCCTGTTCGCCAGCGATCCCGACCGCTGCTGCGACATCCGCAAGGTCGTCCCGCTCGCCGAGGCGCTGGATTCCTATGACGCCTGGATCACCGGCCGCAAAGGCTTCCAGACCGCCGACCGCGCGCGCCTGCCTTTGTTCGAGGCCGAGGGCGAGCGGGTGAAGGTCAACCCGCTCGTCGGTTGGAGCGCCGGCGACCTCCTGGCCTATATCAAACAGCACGATCTGCCGCCGCATCCGCTGGTCGCCAAGGGCTTTCCCTCGATTGGCTGCCTGCCTTGCACCAGCCGCGTGAGCCCAGGGGAAGACCCGCGCTCGGGCCGCTGGCGCGGCAAGGCCAAACAGGAATGCGGCATCCACGGGGTGACGCTCGACGCGGGAGGAAACATCTGATGGCGCTGTGGCGCGACGGCGGTTTCGCCGAGAACGATTGGAAGCGGCTCGCCGAGGATGAGCCCTACGAGGGCGGGCGCGTTATCGTCTCGCTCGCGCGCTGGCGGCGCGAAGCCGAGGCGCTGCGGTCGGGCGAGGTCGGCGTCGAGATCGTGGCGGGCGGCGCGCAGGCGGCGTTGGCCGAGGTCGCCGACAGGCCGCTGGTCGCGCTCAAATTCGACAAGTTCGGCGACGGGCGCGCCTTCTCCTATGCGATCCTGCTGCGCGAGCGCCACGGCTTTCGCGGCGAATTGCGCGCCGTCGGCGATGTGCTGCTCGATGAGATTCTTCTCATGAAGCGCTGCGGCTTCACCTCATTCGAGATCAGCAACGAGGCGACGATCAAGGCCTTGCGCGAGGATCGCCTGCCGAAATTCCCGCTCGCCTATCAGCCGGGCCTTTCCGCCGGCGAGGCGCGCGACCCCTCGCGCCCCTGGGCGCGAAGGCTGGCGCGCGCCGATTGACGCGAAGCCGCCGGGCTCAGCGCAGGAAATAGCCGATGCCGAGCCGGAAACTTTGGCTGTCGCGCGTCTGCGCGCAGCAGCTTTGCGAATCGAGCTTGGTGGTGATCGAACCCAGCGAATGGGCGTAATTATATTCGGCGCGCAACGTCAGCCGGTCGGTCAGCATGTAATCGAGCCCGGCGCCGATCGTCGCCGAAGTCTGAAAGACGTCGCCGCGATAATTCCCGTTGGCGCGGTCGGTCTGGCTGCTGGTGTCGAAGGCCAGGCCCGCCGCCGCGAACGGCAGCCAGCGGCCGAACGCCCAACCGGCGCGGCCGCGCACGTCGCTGAGGAAATAATCGTGGAAATGGGTCGAGGCCGCCAAAGGCTGCGGCCCGTCGCCATTGATCGCGCCGAAGGAGGTCGAGCCTTCGTAGCCGAGCACGCCTTGCCCAAAAGTCCAGTTGCGGCCGGTGTAGAAGCCGCCGGCGCCGCCGTTGGCGTCGAAGCCGCCGGCGCTCGACGACAGATGCGCGATCGAATAGCTGCCG
>JAJYDD010000516.1 GCA_021777795.1 Pseudomonadota bacterium
TGCCAGGCGTAAATGCAGCGCAGTGTCTCGCCGCGCCGCCCAACCGCGATGCCGATCCGCCCATAGCGGTTGGAAAACCCGCCATTGGCGACCACTTGCATGCGCATGTCGGGAAACTGCCGCGCCAGTTCATTGCGTATCCCCGCTTCGCCAGGCTTCCACACCGGGGCCTTTTTCGATGAATAGAGCGATTTCCCGTTCTGGACGGCAATTTCGACTTGGCTCTCAAGCCCCCCCACGTCGGAAGCGAGGCGGACGATTTGCGAATAGCCGTTGGGGTAATGACGCTCAAGCGCGGATGTCGGCTGGCCGGCGCCTTGGGGTAGGCGGGCCAGGGCCGATTCGACCAGGATCGGGTGTGCTTTCGCGTCGAACTTTTGTTCGGGCGGTGTCGTCGCGGCGAGCGCCATCATGTCGAGATTGCTCGCGCCGCCTTGTTCGCGCCCCTGGCAGGCGGCGAGGGCCAAAACGACGGCGAGAAGGACGAAGGCCTTTTTCATTTCAGCCATTCCTTTGCGGAGACGAACCGAACGAGGGCGCGGCCGGGGTCGGGAGCACGATGGGCGGCGGGGCGGCGATGGCGGGGTCTGGGTCGGTCGCGGACGGGGCGTTGCGCGAGGGCGGGACGCCGCCCGGCGGCGTCGCGGGCGCGGCAATTGGCGCGGAGACGGCGGTCGCTTGCGGCAGGCCCGCTGGCTGGGGGAATTTCTCGCCGGGCGTTTGGTCGCCGCGTTCGCTCGCCCACAAGGTCCCGGCGGGCGCCAGCTGTTCCGCCGCCGTTGGGGCGCTGGCGGTCATTACGCCGTTATAGGCTGGCAAAAGGGCGAAACCATATCGCTCATAGGGCATCCGGCCGACGCCGGGGACGCGGCGGGCCACCAGAGGAACGCCTTCCGGAAACGGCTCCGGCGCGAAGCCGCCGGACGCGGCCGCCGGATCGGCGCCGACGGGTGCGTTGATCGCGAGCGGCTGGTCGACGGGGGCGAAGCGCAGGGCGTTTTCCGGCCCAACCCGAATGGGGAATTCGCTTCGGCTGATTTTCGGCGCATAGTCTCGCAGGCCGCGACCGGAGGTCGAATCATCGGGAGCGGCGACCCGGCCCCAGACATATTGGCGCGCGGGATCCCGGACATAGGAGCCGGAAGGATAACTCGCGGCCGGCCGCGCCGTCTCCATCGACGTCCACCGCCGCCCTTGGTCCCAGGTTTCGCACGGCGTCGGCGGCTTCGGCGCGGCGTCGGGGAACAGCAATTCGACGACTTTCGGAAAAAGACCGTCGTAGCGATTGATCAATTGGATCGCGTCGCGCCGCTTTTTCAGCCGCATCAAGGTCAGGACATAGCCATAGACGGTGCCCTCCTTCGGATGCCACGCGACCGCGCGCTCGAACCAGCGCAGCGCCGCATCGAACTGGCAGGAATTATAGGAATACCAGGCCAACGCCTGGGCGCCCTCGCCCGAGGCGGAAGCGAGGGTGGTTTCCCCATAGCGGGTCAGCCGCTCGGGTTCGATATAGGGCGGGATCGGCTTGGTAAGGTCGGTTTCGAGCGTGTCGATGAACAGGATCGAATTATTGACCAGAGGCTTGCGCCAGGCGTAGGCGACCTCTTCGGTCTCGCGCTTGCGGCCAAGCCAGCGCAGCGACAGGGCCAAGCCATGCGCCACCATCGAGTCGCCGCCCCGCGACAAGGCGAAATTGAACCAGTCGAGCGCCGACGAATAGACTTTGAGCTTGTAATAGTACCAGCCAAGCAGCCCCGGTTGGTTGGGATCGGACGCGTCGCTGGCGAATGCGCCGAAGATTTTCAGGTCTTGGGAGCCGACCTGTTCAAGGCGTTCGTCATGCAGGAAAGCGGCGATCCGCGCGCGAGCGATATCGGGCGCGAGACTGTCGAATTCGCCATGGCCGGCCGAATCCTTGCGCGCCATCGCGAGCAATCGTTCGACCTCGTCCATTCGCAGCGAACTCATCGCCTTCTTGACGGTTGTCAGCCTCAATTGCGCATTGGACTCGTGATCGAGAATCGTCTCATAGACGGTCAGGGCGTCGGCGTCCTGCCGCGACCTGTGATAGGCCTCCGCGATCGCCCACAGCACGTCGATATCGACTCGTTCGAGGCTTGCGCCTGAATCCTTGAGCGCCTGCACGATCTCGCCATAGCGCTGTTTGCCGGCAAGGCCGAGGATCTGGTTGCGAAACAGCTTGCAAGCGAGTTTTGCGCGCAGATCGGCGGAGGGCTCCCAGCCGGGCTCGGCCTTGCGCCGGTCTGCTATGGCTTCGCGCAGTTCGTCGAGCTTGTCCGCGCCATAAAGATCCCAGAGATCCTGTTCGTCCTCGCCGCCGGGCGTGGCTTGCGCGTAATCGAGATCAGGCGGGGTCCAGTTCGGATAGAGCCGGCGCAGGCGTCGAAGTTCCGCCTGCCCGCGCGCGGTCTGTCCGCTCGCGGCGTAATAGCGCAAGGCGCTCTCGTCGACTTTGCGCGCCGGGGCGCCGGCGTGCGCGGGCGGCGTTGACGCGACCGGCTGGGGGGCTGGCGCTTGCGTGTTGGCCGGCGCTTGGGCGTTGGCGGGCGCGGTCACGGCGAAAGCCAGAGCGATCGCCATATGCGCGGCGTGGCGAGGCGGCTTCAGGGTTTCGAACATGACGCGTACCTCATATGCGCGGCGACGATCGCGAGCATGTGCAAGGTGGTCGGGTAATAGGACTCATTGCTCGTCGCGGTGAAAAATTCCGGGCTCAAAGGCGTTTGCTCCGTCACGCAGAGCGTGAGTCGCGCAACGGCGTCGTAATCGTGGTCGCCGAACGGCGCGCCACGACGGCCCGTATCGACATCGACCGGAGCGAGGGTGGGATCCCGCGACCAGAGCGCGACAAACGGCGCGTAGGTCGCGCGGTCGCCGACGCCGGCCATAGCCATGTATAGTGGAATGCGGATGGCGTTATAGGAGAAGGCGCGGGGAAAGCCGACAGCGGGCGCCGATATTTCGTCTTTGGCGGCGATCCAGTCGCTTGGCAGACTGGCTGGGCCGAAACGCGCCTCCTTGATCAGCGCGAGTCCCGACTGGATGAGGCCGCTCCAGTCAACTTCCGGCGCGACGAGGGGGAGCCGCTCGAAAGCCGGGAAAACCCAATAGGACAGATTGAGCGCCGGGCCGTCGGGCCGGTCCTCCTTGGCGAAGCCCGCCACCGCCGGCAGCAGCAACGGACCGTCCTTGCCTCCGACCAGCAACAGCTTGCGGCCGACCTCCACGGCGATGCGGCGCGCGGCGACGCGATAGGAGACGTCGCCCCAGTAATCCGCCGCTTCG
>JAJYDD010000038.1 GCA_021777795.1 Pseudomonadota bacterium
GATGACGGAATGGCCGCGGACGCTGGCGCTGGCCGGCGCAGGCAAGATGGGCGGGGCGATGCTGCGCGGCTGGCTCGACGGCGGGCTCGATCCCGCCGGCGTCACCGTCGTCGAACCCAACGCCGCGCCGGACCTGACCGCGTTGCAGCGCCAGCGCGGCTTCGCGCTCAACCCGGCCGAGCGCGCCGCGCCCGACGTTCTGGTGCTCGCCGTCAAGCCGCAGGCGCTGGAAGCCGCCGCGCCGACGCTCCAGAGCCTCGCCGGTCCCCAGACGCTGGTGGTCTCGATCATCGCCGGCAAGACCATCGGCGAGCTTTCTGCCCGCCTGCCCGCCGCCAAAGCCTTCGTGCGCGTCATGCCCAACACCCCGGCCGCCGTCGGGCGCGGCGCGGCAGCGGGCGCGGCCAATGGCGCCGTCAGCGCCCTCCAGCGCGGCTGGACGGAGCGGCTGATGCGCGCCGTCGGCCTCTACGAATGGGTCGGCGACGAGGGGCTGATCGACGCGGTGACGGCGCTTTCCGGCTCCGGCCCCGCTTATGTGTTCGCCCTTGTCGAGGCGATGGCCAAGGCCGGCGAGGCGGTGGGGCTGCCGGCGGATCTTTCGATGCGCCTCGCCCGCGCCACTGTCGAGGGCGCCGGCGAATTGATGCACCGCGAGCCGGAGATCCCCGCCGCCACGCTGCGCCAGAACGTGACCTCGCCGGGCGGCACAACCGCCGCCGCCCTCGGCGTGCTGCAAGGCGGGCTCGACGCATTGATGACGCGCGCCGTCACCGCCGCGCGCGACCGCGCCCGCGAACTTGGGCTCTGAAACAACAGGAGCAGGCAATGGCCGACACCAGATCCGCAATCGTCGAGGCGATGATGAAGCTCGCCGCCGAGCGCCGTTTCGAGGACATCTCGATCCGCGACATCGCGGCGGAGGCCGGCGTCAGCCTCGCCGATTTCCGCGACGCCTTTCCCTCCAAGGGCGCGGCGCTCGGCGGCTTCTCGCGCCAGATCGACCGGGCGGTGCTCACCGTGCCGCTCGGCGAACTCGCCGCCTCCTCGGCGCGCGACCGGCTGTTCGACGTGCTGATGCGCCGGTTCGACGCGCTCGCGCCCTATCGCGACGCCTTGCGCAATATTTTCGCCTGGCTCAGGCGCGATCCCTCGGCGCTGCTGGCGATGAACCAGCTCACCGTCAATTCCATGCGCTTCATGCTGGAGGCGGCCGAGATCGACAATGACGGGCCAGCGGGCGCGGTCAAGCTCCAGGGCTTGGCGCTCGCCTGGGCCCGCGTGTTCCAGATCTGGCTCGACGATTCCCCGCCGGATTTCGCCAAGACGATGGCGGCGCTCGACCGTGAGCTTTCGCGCGGAGAACGGCTCGCGAGCGGGCTTGACAGGATCGCCTCGCCCTTGCAGGGGCTGGCGCGCCTCGGCGCGCGGCGGCGAGAGCGCGACGAGGCGCCCGCCGACAGCGCGCTTTAGGCCGCGTTCGGCAGGCGCTGCGCCAGCGCCTCCAGCACCGCCATGCGGACGGCGACGCCCATCTCGACCTGCTCGCGGATGCGCGATTGCGCGCCGTCGGCGATCAGCGAATCGATCTCGACGCCGCGATTCATCGGCCCCGGATGCAGCACCAGCGCGCCCGGCTTGGCGAAGGCGAGCTTCTCCGCGTCGAGCCCGAAATAGCGGAAATATTCCTTGGTTGAGGGCACGTAAGCGCCGCTCATGCGCTCGCGTTGCAGGCGCAGCATCATCACGATGTCGGCGTCCTTCAGCCCCGCCTTCATGTCGTGGAACACCTCGACGCCAGTCTCCTCGATCCCCGTCGGCATCAGCGTCGACGGCCCGACCACGCGCACCCGCGCGCCCAGCGCGCTAAGTGCGATGATGTTGGAGCGGGCGACGCGCGAATGAAGAATATCGCCGCAGATCGCCACCGTCAGCCCCTCGACGCGCCCGCAGTTGCGTCGGATGGTCAGCGCGTCGAGCAGCGCCTGAGTCGGATGTTCGTGCGCCCCGTCGCCGGCGTTGACGACGGAGCAATCGACCTTGCGGGCGAGAAGATGCGCCGCGCCCGCCTGATGGTGGCGCACGACGATGATGTCGGGCCGCATGGCGTTGAGGGTGATGGCCGTATCGATCAGCGTCTCGCCCTTCTTCACGCTGGAGGAGGCAACCGACATGTTCATGACGTCGGCGCCGAGGCGCTTGCCCGCGAGTTCGAACGAGGATTGCGTGCGGGTGGAAGCCTCGAAGAACAGGTTGATGAGCGTGCGCCCGCGCAACGTCGCCTTCTTCTTCTCGACGGCGCGCGAGACGTCCACGGCGGCGTCGGCGAGATCGAGTAGGTTCTCGATCTCGGGGCGGTTGAGGCCCTCGATGCCGAGCAGATGGCGGCGGGAAAAGGTTTCGGCGGGCATGGGGGCTTGGAATTGCGAGGGACCGAGCGTCGCTTAGGCCGAACCGGCGCTTCGGCGCAATCCTCTCGCCGCAACAATCCGCTTGAAACTGACCTCGCAATCGTTCATATATAAACTATACAGCTCGAGCGAATCGCAGGAGCCGCCATGCCCGCCTATAAAGCGCCCGTCGAGGACACCCTGTTCCTTCTCAAGGACGTGTTCGATCTCAACCGCCTCAGCAACCTGCCGCGCTTCGCCGAGGCGCCGATGGAAACCGTCGAGGCGGTGCTGTCGGAGGCGGGCAAGTTCGCTGAAGGCGTGTTGCAGCCGCTCAACGCGGTCGGCGACCGTGAGGGCTGCACGCGCCACGACGACGGCTCGGTGACGACGCCGAAGGGCTTCAAGGAGGCTTACAAAGCCTTCGTCGAAGGCGGTTGGGTCGGCATCACCGGCGCGCCGCAATTCGGCGGCCAGGGGTTGCCGCATTATCTCGGCGTGCTGACCAGCGAATATTCCATCGCCGCCAATCAGGCTTTCGCTATGTACCCCGGCCTCACCAACGGCGCGGCGGCGGCGCTTTCCGTTCACGCCAATGACGAGATCAAGCAGACCTATCTGCCCAAACTCACCACCGGCGAGTGGACCGGCACGATGAACCTCACGGAGCCGCATTGCGGCACCGACCTCGGCCTCATCAAGACCAAGGCCGCGCGCAACGGCGACGGCTCCTTCGCCATAACGGGGCAGAAAATCTTCATCTCCTCCGGCGAGCACGATCTCGCTGACAATATCGTGCATCTCGTGCTCGCCCGCATCGAGGGCGCGCCGGCTGGCACCAAGGGCATTTCGCTGTTCGTCGTGCCGAAGTTTCTGCCCGACACGGGCGCGCGAAACAGTCTCGTTTGCGGCTCCATCGAGCATAAGATGGGCATCCACGGCAATTCGACCTGCGTGATGAATTATGACGGCGCCAAGGGCTGGCTGGTCGGCGAGGAGAATCGCGGCCTCAACGCCATGTTCGTGATGATGAACGGCGCGCGGCTCGGCGTCGCCGTGCAGGGCCTCGCGCAATCCGAGGTCGCCTATCAGAACGCGGCGGCCTATGCGAAAGAGCGTCTGCAAGGCCGCTCGCTGACGGGGCCGAAATCCCCGGACAAGCCCGCCGATTCGATCCTCGTGCATCCCGACGTCAGACGTATGCTGCTCGAAATCCGCGCCTTCAACGAGGCCGCGCGGGCGCTGATGGTCTCCGTCGCGCTGAGCGAGGACGAGGCGCTCGGCTCGCCCGACGAGAAGACCCGCCGCGCGGCGGACGACCGCATCGGCCTGCTGACGCCGGTGCTGAAGGGCGTATTCACGGACATAGGATTCGCCAACGCCGTCAAGGCGCAGCAGGTGCTGGGCGGTCACGGCTATATCGCGGAATGGGGCATGGAGCAGTTCGTGCGCGACGCCCGCATCGCGATGATCTACGAGGGCGCCAACGGCATCCAGGCGCTCGATCTGGTCGGGCGCAAGCTGCCCAAGGACGGCGGCCGGGCGCTGACCGCCTTTTTCGCCGAGGTCAACGTCTTCTTGAGCGAGAACAAGGAGGACGAGGCGCTGGCGCCCTATCTCGCGCCGGTGAAGGCCGCGCTTGGCCAGTTGCAGCAGGCGACGATGTGGCTGATGCAGAACGGCATGAAGAACCCCGACAACGCCGGGGCCGCCTCGACCGATTACATGCACCTGTTCGGCCTCGTCGCGCTCTCCTATATGTGGGGCCGGATCGTAAAGGCGGTCTTGCGCCGGCAGGCGCAGGGAACGAGCAACGAGGCGCTCGACGCCAAGCTGGCGCTGGCGCGCTTCTTCAACGCGCGCGTGCTGCCCGAAGCAGGGGCGCATCTGGCGCGCATCGCTAGCGGCGCCGAGCCGCTGATGGCGCTGGCGGCGGAAGCGTTTTAGGCGTCCGGTCATGCCCGGACTTGTCCCCGGTTTAACGGCGGATTCGGGAGGCGCGGCATGGGAGAAAACGGCCTGACCGGGGGATGCCCATGCGGTGCGGTGCGCTACCGCCTCGACGCGCTCCCTACTGACGCCAACATCTGCCATTGCCGCATGTGCCAGAAGGCGCTCGGCTCGCCTTTCGGCGCCTTCGCTGCGGTTCCCATCGGCCGGCTGACCTTCACGCGCGGGGCGCCGAAATTCTACCGAAGCTCGGCAATCGCCGAGCGCGGTTTCTGCCCTGACTGCGGGACGCCGCTGACCTACAGCGGCCTCAACTCCCCCCGCGTCAGCGTGACCATCTGCTCGCTCGACGAGCCCGAAGCCGTGGCGCCGACATCGCAACTCGACGCCGACAACGCCTTGACGTGGCTCGGCGCCTGCCTGACCACGCCCAACACGCAAGTCGCCGACTGGCTCAAGTCCAAACAAGTTGCCGACATCGCCAGCCGCCAGCACCCCGATCATGATTAACCAGGAAAGAGGCCCATGACCGAAGCCTATATCTACGATCACGTGCGCACCCCGCGCGGGCGCGGCAAGGCGGACGGCTCGCTGCACACCGTGCCGACGCTGCAACTCGCCACTGTCGCGCTGAAGGCGATCAAGGAGCGCAACCATCTCGGCGAAAACGAGATCGACGACGTGGTGATGGGCTGCGTCGATCCCGTGGGCGAGGCCGGCGGCGACATTCCGCGCATGGCCGCGCTCTCGGCCGGCCTCGGCCAGGGCGTGCCCGGCGTGCAGATCAACCGCTTCTGCGCCTCCGGCCTCGACAGCGTCAATTTCGCCGCCGCGCAGGTGATGAGCGGCCAGCATGACCTCACCATCGGCGGCGGCGTCGAATCGATGAGCCGCGTCGGCATCGGCGCCTCGGGCGGCGCCTGGGTCGCCGACCCCTCCTTCGCCATCGCCAATTATTTCATGCCGCAGGGCATATCGGCCGATCTCATCGCCACCAAATACGGCTTCTCGCGCGACGACGTCGACGCCTACGCCATGCAATCGCAGAAGCGCGCCGCCGCCGCTTGGGAAGCCGGCCGGTTCAAGCACTCCATAGCGCCGGTCAAGGACATCAACGGCCTTACCCTGCTCGACCGCGACGAGCACATGCGCCCCTCCACCGACATGCAGTCCCTCGCCAGCCTGAAGCCCGCCTTCACGATGATGGGAGAACAGGGCGGCTTCGACGCGGTGGCGATCCAGGCCCACCCGGAAGTCGAGCGCGTCCTCCACGTCCACCACGCCGGCAATTCTTCGGGGATCGTCGACGGCTCGGCGGCGGTGCTGATCGGTTCCAAGGAGGCCGGCGCCAAACACGGCCTCAAGCCCCGCGCCCGCGTGCGCGCCTTCGCCAATATCGGCACCGAGCCGGCGATCATGC
This sequence comes from Pseudomonadota bacterium, assembly GCA_021777795.1. Lineage (GTDB taxonomy): Bacteria > Pseudomonadota > Alphaproteobacteria > Rhizobiales > Beijerinckiaceae > Roseiarcus. The sequence goes on from JAJYDD010000038.1 coordinate 5,761, forward strand.
TGACCGGGCCGGTGGACGTGACGAAGAAAGTGCTCGCCCGCGCCGGCATGAGCATTTCCGACATCGACCTGTTCGAGGTCAACGAGGCCTTCGCCTCCGTCGTGCTGCGCTTCGCACAAGCCTTCGATCTCGATATGAGCCGCATCAACGTCAACGGCGGCGCGATCGCGATGGGCCATCCGCTCGGCGCCACCGGCGCGATGCTGTTCGGCACGGCGCTCGACGAGTTGGAGCGCAGCGGCAAGGCGACCGCGCTGGTCACGTTGTGCATCGGCGGCGGCATGGGCACGGCGACGATCCTTGAGCGAGTCTGACGCAAGCCCGCGCGCGTAGGGAGCGGCGCATGGTCCATGCCTCCAGGAGGTTCCCATGCGTCATCTCATGCTCGCTGTCGTTCTTTTCCTCGCGCCTGCGCTCGCCCATGCCGAATGCAGGGAACTGCGTGACTTCATCAAACAGGAAACGGCGGGGCCGGACAAATATGTCGACACCTTCGCCTTCCGAAGGGATCACAAGGCCAACAACGTGCTGATGCTGGTCAAGAACACGACCGCCCGCGGACACCTGCCAGACCGCTGGTTGTTCCTGCACCGCGACGATCCGCAATCGGCGGCTTATTGCGTCGTCAATCGCGGCGTGACGTTCGGTCAGCATCAGGACATGCCGGAGAATTCCTCGGGCAATAATTTCGGGCCGTCCGGCTCGGGCCTGCCGCGTTGTTCGACGGGCGGCGGCGAGTTCAGCGCCGCCGAGCAGCTTCGTTATTGGGCCAACCGGGAATTGGGCGCTAGCAGCATTCTCTACACCGCCTCGCCCGATGGGCCGGGCTTTCAGTTTCTCATCTCCAACGACCAGGACTGGATCATCATCGAGGACGATCATGACGAGTCCTGCCTCTACGATCGCGGCACCGACCTGATGCTGCGCTTCAACACCACGCTGATAAACCCTTAAGGAGCGTCTCATGAGCTTCACGCATTTCCGCATCGAAACTGACGCCGACGGCGTCGCCCTCATCACCTGGGATTCGCCGGGCCGTTCGATGAACGTGCTCAACGCCGAGGTGGTCGCGGAAATCGGCAAGTTCGTGGAGGAGATCGCGGTCGACGCCGCGATCAAGGGCGCCGTCGTCACCTCCGGCAAGGAAGGCTTCTCCGGCGGCGCCGATCTCTCCATGCTCGGCGGCATGGGCGCGCAATACGCCAAGATCGCCGGCGAGAAGGGCGAGGAAGCGGCGATGAAATTCTTCTACGAAAGCTCGCGCCAGCTTTCGCTCACTTATCGCAAGCTGGAGACCTGCGGCAAACCCTTCGCCGCCGCGATCAATGGCGTGTGCATGGGCGGCGGCTTCGAATTGGCGCTCGCCTGCCAATATCGCGTGCTCGCCGATCACGACAAAGCGCGCGTCGGCCTGCCGGAGATCAAGGTCGGCCTGTTCCCCGGCGCCGGCGGCACGCAGCGCGTGGCGCGGTTGATGGCGACGCCGGACGCGCTTCAGATGCTGGCCAAGGGCGATCAGATAAAACCCGCTGCGGCCAAGAAAATGGGCCTCGTGCAGGAGACCGCGCCGCTGGCCGAGATCGTCGCCAAGGCGAAGGCCTGGGTGCTCGCCAACCCAGGCGCCAAGGCGCCTTGGGACAAGCCGGATTTCCGGCTGCCTTCCGGCAAGGTGTTCTCGCCGACCGGCATGATGGTCTGGCCGGCCGCCAACGCGCTCTATCGCCGCGAGACCTATGACAATTATCCGGCGGCGCGGGCGATCTTGTCGTGCGTCTACGAGGGCCTGCAACTGCCGATGGATCTCGCGCTCGCCGTCGAGAGCCGCTATTTCGCCAAGGTGCTGCGGTCCAAGGAAGCGGCGGCGATGATCCGCTCGCTGTTCCTATCGATGGGCGAACTCAACAAGGGCGCGCGGCGGCCGGCCGGCGAGCCGGAGACGCGGTTGAAGAAGATTGGAATCATCGGCGCCGGCTTCATGGGCGCCGGCGTCGCTTATGTCAGCGCCAGCGCCGGGCTTGAGGTCGTGCTGGTTGATCGCGACCAAGAGAGCGCCGACAAGGGCAAGGCCCATTCGGAGAAACTGATCTCGTCGCAGATCGCCAAGGGCCGCGCCAAGGCCGCCGACCGCGACGCGCTGCTGGCGCGCATCACCGCGACGCCGGATTACGCCGCGCTCAAAGGCTGCGACCTCGTGGTGGAGGCCGTGTTCGAGGATCGCGGCGTCAAGCAGGACGCGACCGCGAAGGTGCAACAGGTTCTCGGCGGCGACGTTATCTTCGCCAGCAACAGCTCGACGCTGCCGATCACCTCGCTTGCGGAGACTTCCCAGAAGCCGGAAAATTTCATCGGTATCCATTTCTTCTCGCCCGTCGATAAGATGATGCTGGTCGAGATCATCATGGGCGAAAAGACTGGCGACAAGGCCCTCGCCACCGCCATCGACTTCGTGCGCGCGATCAGGAAGACGCCGATCGTCGTCAACGATTGTCGCGGCTTCTTCGCCAACCGCTGCGTCGGCAATTACATCCGCGAAGGCCATCTGATGCTGATGGAGGGCGTGCCGCCGGCGATGATCGAGAACGCCGCACGCATGGCCGGGATGCCGGTCGGCCCGCTGTCGCTCAACGACGAGGTCGCCATCGACCTTGGTTGGAAGATCCTCCAGGCGACAAAGAAAGATCTGGGACCGAACGCCGTCGATCCCGCGCAGGAAAAACTGCTGGAGGCGATGGTCGTCAAGGCGCAGCGTTTCGGGCGCAAGAACGGCAAGGGCTTCTACGATTATCCCGCGCAGGGGCAGAAATCGCTGTGGCCGGGCCTTGCTGAGATCGCCGGCAAGCAGCTCGATCCCGAGACGATCTCCGTGCAGGATCTGAAAGACCGGCTGCTCTACACCCAGGCGCTGGAGGCCGCGCGCACAATGGAGGAGAAAGTCGTCACCGATCCGCGCGAGGCAGATGTCGGCTCGATCCTCGGCTTCGGCTTCGCGCCCTTCACCGGCGGCGTGTTGTCGCTGATTGACGGTGTCGGCGCCAAGGCGTTCGTGGCGCGGGCGAAGGATCTGGCGAGCAAATATGGCCCGCGCTTCGAGCCGGGGGCGGGGCTGACGGCGATGGCGGAGAAGGGCGAGAGTTTCTACGCCAAATACGCGCCCAAGCAGCGGGCGGCCTGAGCGGCGTCTGACGGCCGGGGCGCACCCCGGCCGTGAGCCTCAAACAACCGGCGCGCGGGCCGGCGTGAGATGCAGCGCGTCGCCGGCATAAGGATGGGCGCGGGCGAAATCCTCGTCGAGTTCGACGCCGAGGCCGGGCTCTTCGGGCGGAATGACGTAGCCATTCTCCCAGCGGATCGGCTTTTTCAGCAACTTCGCCTGGAAGCCGTCCCAGCGCTCGATGCTCTCCAGGATGAGGAAATTCGGCGAGCACGTCGATATCTGGATGTTGGCCGCGCCGACAACTGGGCCGCAATAGAGATGCGGCGCGATCTGAGCATAGTGCGCCTCCGCCATGCCGGCGATCTTCTTGGCCTCCAGCAAGCCGCCGACGCGGCCGAGGTTCATCTGTAAGATCGACGCCGCGCCGCAGGCCAGCACACGCGCGAACTCATATTTGGTCGTCAACCTTTCGCCGGTGGCGATAGGGATGGAAGTGCTGGCGGCGACCTTGGCCATTTCCTCCGGCATTTCCGGCGGCGTCGGCTCCTCGAACCACAGCGGCGCATAGGGCTCCAGCTTCTGCGCCAGCCGCCGCGCGCCGGAAACCGTGAACTGCCCATGCGTGCCGAACAGGAGATCGCAGCTCGTGCCCACCGCCTCGCGGATGCGGCGGCAGAAAGCTTCGCTCAGTTGCAACCGCTCCAGGCTCGGCTGGCGCGGATCGAATGTGGAATAGGGCCCAGCCGGATCGAACTTGACCGCCGTGAAGCCCTGCCCGACATATTCCAGCGCCCGCGCCGCCGCCGCGTCGGGGTCGGAATAAACGGGGCTGTCGGCATAGGCGTCCTCGTCCGCCGAGGGATAAAGATACGTGTAGCTGCGCAGCTTCTCATGCACGCGCCCGCCGAGCAGCGCATAGACCGGCTTGCCTACCGCCTTGCCGACGATGTCCCACATCGCCATCTCGAAGCCGGACAACATGCCCACCAACGAAATATCGGGGCGCTGCGAATAGCCGCGCCCGTAGACGTTGCGCCACAGAGCCTCGATGGCGAAGGGATCGGCGCCCAACAGATGTTTCTCGAACACATCGCGCGCGAAGGGCTCGAACACGTTCGCGCCGAAGCTCGCCGCATAGACCTCACCGATCCCCTCGATCCCATCATCCGTCACCAGCTTGACGAACAGGAAATAACGCCCACCTCGCGTCGGCGGCGGATTGCCGACGACGAAGGTCTTGAGATCGACGATTTTCATTGCGCGGTCAGGCCCCCATCAACAACCATCTCGGCGCCGGTGGTGAAGGCGGATTCGTCGCTGGCGAGATAGAGGATGGCGGCCGCGACCTCCGAAGCCTCGCCCATGCGGCCGAGAGGCGCCGCAGCGGCGAGCCCCTCGCGCACCCGATCAGGATTGCGGGCCGTGGCGATGAAGCCCTCAACCATGTTGGTGCGCGTGAACGAGGGATGCACGGAATTGCAGCGGACGCCATAGCCCTTGCGCGCGCAATAGAGCGCGACGGATTTGGTCAGCAGCCTGACGGCGCCCTTGCTCGCGCAATAGGCCGCCGATTGCGCATCGCCGATGAGGCCGGCGACCGAGGAAATATTTATGATCGAGCCGCCCTGCCCCTTCATCACGCGAACCGCTTCACGGCAGCCGAGAAACACGCTCTCGGCATTGATCGTCTGCGTCTTGCGCCAATCGGCGAGGGTCGTCGTTTCGATATTGCCGATGAGGGCGATGCCGGCGTTGTTGACCAGCACATCCAGACGGCCGAAGCGCGCGATCACGGCCTCAACCACATCGCGCCAGCGCCCTTCCTCGGTGACATCCTGGACGAGCGTCAGCGCGCCGCGCTCGGCGAACGGCGCGAGGCTTGTCACATCGAGATCGGTGAGCGCGAGCTTCGCGCCCTCCGCCTCAAACAAAGCCGCACTCGCCGAGCCGATGCCGCCGGCGGCGCCGGTGATGAGCGCTACCTTGCCTTCGAGTCTTTGCCTTCTCATGGTTCAGGCCTTCTGCGACGCGTAGTTGCGCCAATCATGCGCCTCGCGGAAGCCCAAAACCTCGCGCGCCTTGCGGTTGGACAGCGGCGCCTCATGCTCGCCCATCGGCCTGGTGATCGGCGCATCCGGGAAATGCTTCTTCAGGAACGCTTCCGTCGGTTCGTTGAGCGTGGCGGTATCGTTGGTGGCGTTGAAGGCCTGGAAGCCGAGGCCGTCTTTGAGCAAACAAAGATGCACGATCTCGCCGAGGTCGCGCGCATCGATATAACTCCAGGCGTTGCGCTTGCGCGTCATCGGATGCGCGGCGTAATGCGCGAAGGGGCCGTATTCATGCGGCTCGATCACATTGCCGATGCGCAGGGCGTAGATGTCGGCGCCATAGCGCATCGCAAACGCCCGCGCGGTCTTTTCGTTGCAGACTTTCGACAGGCCATAGGAATCCTGCGGGTCGGAATCGTAATCCTCCTCCAGCGGGAATTGTTTGAAATCCTTGTCGCCCTCGGCGAAACAGACGCCATAGGTCGTTTCGCTGGAAGCAACGATCACTTTGCGCACGCCCAGCTTCATCGCCGCCTCGATGACGTTGTAAGTCGAGACGACGTTCTTGGCGAAGGTCACGTTGTCGGGTTCGATCAGCACGCGCGGGATGGCGGCGAAATGCACCACCGCATCGGGCGCGGACGGCGGCGTGCCGTTGTCAAAGCCAGCGAAACCGAAATGCTGTGACAGCGCGTTGAACGCCTGGCCGGAATCGGTGAGATCGGCGATCAGCGTATTGACGCCCTCGCAGTCGAGCGGCTTCAGATCGACGTTGAGAATGTCGTAGCCCTTGGCCTTCAGATGCGGCACGGCGTGGCGTCCGGCTTTGCCGGTTCCGCCGGTGAATACGATTCGCTTCGCAGTCATGTTGGGCGTCTCCTCTTTGGCGTCATTGTACATCGTGCGCCGGCCGCGAGGTCAAGGCGTTCAGCGCGGCGTCAGCGGCCGAAATCGCCCGGAAGGCTCCGGGAAATCCTGCTCCGGCTGACGCGCGGCGCTGGCGATGCGCGCTTCGGCCGCTGCGATCTCGGCGGCGCCGTCGAGCACGCGCAGCCGCGCGTCGTAACGGCGCTCCCCGTCATGGGCGAGCCAGATCATCTCGCCGCGCTCGCGCGCGAAAGGCTCGCCGAGGATGTGATGCGTCGAGGGTTCGAGGCCCAGCGCATAATGGCCGGACTGGAAATCCTGCCATTCGTAGCAACAGGGCAGTTGGTCCTTGCGAGTCGTCACCTCGAAGCCAAGCTTGAGGCGGTCGTTGACCAGCGCCACATGCGTTTCACCCGCCGCGTCGGGCGCGAGTTCGTGCTGCCAGACTTGTTCGACGAAATCGTCGCTCGGCGCCGCCATGCGCCGATAGCCGACGCCCTGGCGCCGATAGGCCTCGCCGGCATGAGTGGCGAACACCACGTCCGAGATCGGCGCCAGATAGCGGGCGCCCTCGTCGAGCAGGGGATAGCCGACGTTGAGGTGATAGAAAAACATATGCGGCGTCGGCCGGAAGCCGTGGTTGACGACGCGGTCGCGGATGCGGATTTCGCCGCCTCCGACATCGGCCTCGATGCGGCGATGCAGATGCAGATCCTCAGCGAACATCGCCGACTGACGCACGATTCCCTCCGCCCAAAGCACGCATTCATCGCCCTGCCATGTCTCGCCATAGCCGACGAGTTGCGCCGGCACGGTGTTGAGCCGCCCATGCAGCGAATGTTTGATGTTCTTGCGGTTGGGATAGCCGTAATTGTCGGCCGGCGCCTCGCTGGGGCCACCGATGTGGTCGAGGCCGCAGGTGACGAGCAGGCCAGAGAACGAGCGCGTGAAGGCGAGGCCGCCCTCGCCCTCGTATTCGATGAGGCTGGGATGGCGCAGGCCGGTCGGCGAACGCCAGCCGATCGCCTGGCCGCGATATTCGCATTCGGCGATGTCGAAGGCGCGGTCGATCGCCACCGTGAAGTTGAGGCCGCGCCCAGTGCGGAATTCGAGCATTCGCACGCCACGCTCGACGCCGTCGCCGAGCGTCAGCAGTCGCACGCCGGCGAATTGGGCGAGGAGTCCCGCCCGCGCATCGACCTCGCGCTTGGTCAGCGTCTTTCCGAACAATTCGACCATGCGGGGCGTCTCCTCAGCGGCCCGCGCGCTTCGGACCGGGGAGACTATAGCGCAAGCCGTCGCGCCGCGTGCCAAATCCCTCAATAACGGTTGTCGTCAACCACGGGCCGGCGTGGCTTTGGCGCTGGCGCGGCTTCGACGGCCTCGAAACTCAAGCCGCGGCGGGCGCCGTTGCGCCAGACCGCGCGGGCGCGCACGCGAAGCTGGCGCGAGGGCACCAGAAGCTCGCAAGCACCTGGCGCGAGCGGATGCGGCAAGTCGATCTGCGCGCCACCCGCCGTCAGATCTCGCACCACGCAATCCTCGCTGGAATTCCCATTATGGAACGACAGCACGCCCTTCAGAAAGGTCCGCTGTCTCACAACAGTGCGACGCTCGGCCATGACGCGCCCTCCTGGCGCAAAAAATACGGTTGCGCCGTGGCCACGCAAGCGACGGGCCGCCAAAACAAAAAGGCGCCCGAAGGCGCCGTTCTGCTTGAATGGAAGGAAAGCTCAGGCCGCGTCGGCCTCGGCCCGTTCCTGAACCGGGCCGGAATCCTTGCCCTTGGCCTCGACGTCGCGGTCGACGAATTCAATTACCGCCATCGCGGCGTTGTCGCCCTGGCGGAAGCCCGCCTTCATGATGCGCAGATAGCCGCCGTTGCGGTCCTTGTAGCGGGGGCCGATGACGTCGATGAGCTTCTTGACGAGATCGGCGTCGCGCAGGCGCGAAATGGCCAGACGGCGGGCGCTCAGATCGCCCTGCTTGCCGAGCGTGACCAGCTTCTCGACGACGGGGCGCAAGTCCTTGGCCTTCGGCAGCGTGGTGACGATCTGCTCGTGCTTGATGAGCGCCTGCGCCATATTGGCGAACATGGCTTTCCGGTGCTCGGCGGTGCGGTTGAAGCGGCGCTTGGCGCGACCGTGATACATGACGACGTCTCCGTTTCAGGGGTTTTATCCAGCCGCCGTGTCAAGGAACGGCCGGGCTCTTGTCAGACGGCGGGCGCGCCCGCCGCCGGGCTCAGTAATGCTCCTCGAAGCGCTTGGCCAGTTCCTCGATGTTCTCCGGCGGCCAACCGGTGACCTCCATGCCGAGGTGCAGGCCCATCTGCGCCAGCACTTCCTTGATTTCGTTGAGCGACTTGCGGCCGAAATTCGGCGTGCGCAGCATCTCGCCCTCGGTCTTCTGGATGAGGTCGCCGATATAGACGATGTTGTCGTTCTTCAGGCAGTTGGCGGAGCGGACGGACAATTCCAGTTCGTCCACCTTCTTGAGCAGCGCCGGGTTGAAGGCGAGTTCCGGAATGGCGTGATGCGCCTCCTCGCGACGCGGCTCCTCGAAATTGACGAACACGCCGAGTTGGTCCTGCAAGATGCGGGCGGCGTAGGCGAGCGCGTCCTCCGGCGACAAGGCGCCGTTGGTCTCGATCGTCATCGTCAGCTTGTCCTTGTCGAGATCCTGGCCCTCGCGGGTGTTCTCGACGCGGTAGCTGACCTTGCGCACAGGGGAGAACAGGCTGTCGATCGGCATGAGGCCGATCGGGCTGTCCTCGGCGCGGTTGCGCTCGGCCGGCACATAGCCCTTGCCGGACTGCACCGTGAACTCGATGCGCAGGTCCGCGCCCTCGTCCAGCGTGCAGATCGCCAGATTGGGGTTGAGCACCTGGATGTCGCCCGAGGTCTGGATGTCGCCGGCGACGACCACGCCGGGACCGCGGCGCTTGAGGACGAGGCGCTTGGCGCCGTCGCCCTGCATCTTCATCGCGATGTCCTTGACGTTGAGGATGATGTCGACGACATCCTCGCGCACGCCGGGGATCGACGAGAATTCGTGCAGCACGCCGTCGATATGGATCGAAGTGATGGCCGCGCCCTGCAACGAGGACAGAAGGATGCGGCGCAGAGAGTTGCCGAGCGTCTGGCCGAAGCCGCGCTCCAGCGGCTCGGCGATGACGGTCGCCACCCGCCGCGGATCGTCGCCGTAGCTCACTTCGAGCTTCTTCGGCTTGATGAGTTCCTGCCAGTTCTTCTGAATCATGGGCGGTGAGCCCTCCTCAAAAACAAAGCGCGACAAATCGTCGGATGCGGCGGCCTGCGCCGTCAGACGCGCCGGCGCTTGCGGGGACGGCAGCCGTTGTGCGGGATCGGCGTCACGTCGCGGATCGAGGTGACGTTGAAGCCGGCGGCCTGGATGGCGCGCAACGCCGATTCACGGCCCGAGCCGGGGCCGGAGACCTCGACTTCGAGGGTGCGCAGCCCATGCTCGCCGGCCTTGCGGACGGCGTCCTCGGCCGCCATCTGCGCGGCGAACGGAGTGGACTTGCGCGAACCCTTGAAGCCCATCGTGCCGGCCGACGACCAGGAGATCGTGTTGCCCTGCGCGTCGGTGATGGTGATCATCGTATTGTTGAACGTCGAATTCACATGCGCGACGCCGGAGACGATGTTCTTGCGCTCCTTACGGCGGACGCGGGTGCTTTCCTTGGCCATGTGTCGATCCTTTACGCGCTTAGCGGCGCACGAAACTTGATTTTGCTCAGAGCGAGCGGATTACTTCTTCTTGCCAGGAATCGCCTTCGCCTTGCCCTTGCGGGTTCGGGCGTTCGTGTGCGTGCGCTGGCCGCGAACAGGGAGCTGCTTGCGATGGCGCAGGCCGCGATACGCGCCAAGGTCCATTAGGCGCTTAATGTTGATCGACACCTCGCGGCGCAGATCGCCCTCGACCATGTAGTCGCGGTCGATCGTCTCGCGGATTTGCAGCACTTCGGCGTCCGAAAGCTGGAAAACTCGGCGCTCGGCGGGGATATGCACCTTCTCGCAGATCTCCTCGGCCTTCTTGGGACCGATGCCGTGAATGTATTGAAGCGCGATGATGACGCGCTTGTTGGTGGGAATATTGACGCCTGCAATACGA